>SKVX01000473.1 GCA_007129225.1 Halomonas sp. | reverse complement strand
TGACAGCACGGCGTTCACGCAACAGTTCATTAACCGACTGGCGAGAGACACCCAGAGACTCAGCCAGCCCCGCCACCGAAAGGCCATAGTCCGGCAGGAAATCCTCTCTCAGCATTTCACCCGGATGAGTCGGCTTGCGCTGCATGCCGGTAGTGTTAGGAATAGCCATAGTCATCACCTCCTCAGTGGTAGTCGCACACTTCGACCTCATACGCATCGCCATCTTCAAAACGAAAACAGATACGCCACTGATCATTTATTGAAATCGCGTGCTGCCCCTGCCTGTTTCCGGAAAGTGGATGAAGGCGATTACCGGGCGGCACTTTCAAGTCCTCCAGCTGTTCGGCCAGATTCACGTATTCAAGTTTTCTGGCAGCTCTTGGCGCAACATCCGCAGGAAACTTCTTTGACTTGCCTTTGGAGTACAGCTCTTGAGTTCGTTTGTCAGCGAAGGATTTGATCATGCTTAAAATGTAATTCGTCACGTGACGCATGTCAACAAGACTTGGAATGACTGCATGACGCCGCCACGCTGCCAGTTGCGGCGTGAGGCGGTGACCGCATCACCTCGGTATCACCACGCCCGCCGGAAATTGCTGCACGAACCACAACGGATCACTTCGGTATCAGCTGATGTTACCCCCTTGGTCGCGACGTGCTCTTGGTTGATCCTTGAGGAAATCGTCACCTGGAAACATCATCATGGACCATGCCCCCCTGCGGGTCGCCATCATTGGCGGCGGCGTCTCCGGCCTCTCGCTGGCCTACTATCTACAAAAACTCGGCTGTCAGAAGTTCGGCAGCGGGGCAACCCGGGAGATCGAGGTCACCATCTACGAGCGCAAGGCCACCCTGGGCGGCAACGCCGAGACGGTATGGGTCGATCTGGGCAACCGGCGTCATCCGGGAAAGCCCGACTCGCCCTACCGCCGCTGGGCCGACCTGGGGGTCAATGACGTCAACCTGGCCACCTACCACCGCCTGCGCGCGATACTCACCGAGATCGGCGAGCTGGAGCGCATGAAGCCCCTGGAGAATACCGAGAGCTATTTCAGCCGCGACGGAAGCATCGCCCTGACCGACGACAGGGAACTCTTCCGCGGTGTCAGCGAACCGGCCCACGAGTTGAGCAAGGTCGATGGAGGCAGGCTGGCGCTGCTGATCCCCGTGGTTCACCAGACCGCCATCGCCCTGGTGGAGGAACGCCGCATCACGCCGCGCTATACGGTGGATGATTTCTTCGATGCCTGCGTTGCCACACCCGCCGAGATGCTGGCCGCGGCGGCGGATCGTCTGAACGTCACCATCGACTGGCAGGACCCCGAGCTGCCGAACCGGCTGGAGCGTATCCGCCAGACCATCTACTACCCCCGAATCTCCGCCATGTACTTCGCCGACGACCGCGGCCCGGGCGGCATGCCGCTCCAGGCGCCCTTCGAGTATTACCGCATTCAGGAGGGAGGCTCGCCGCCGGACCGCCGCTACTTCGAGCACGGCGCCCAGCACTGGCTGGAAGCCCTATCCGCCCATATCACCAATCCAAGCACCTCGGCCCCCCGCGTTCAGATCCTGCGTGGGATCGAGGTGGAAGCCAGCCTCTCGACCCAGGGCGTGACGCTGAGCGAGCGGGCTCCCGGCGAGCGCCGCTGGGAGGCCGACCTGCTGATCATGGCCACCCATGCCGAAGACGCCCTGCCGCTCCTGACGTTCGGCGACGACCTGAGCGACACCCAGCGGGAGCTGCAGCATATCCTCGGCAAGGTGCGTTACACCCGCAGCTACAGCGTTTGCCACACCGCCGCCGCCCGCCTGCCGCCCGATCGTAACTTGTGGCGCACCTACAATATCGAGGTGCGTAATCCCGAGGACACCCTCTTCCCCTACCGCATCGACTACGTGGCGAACCGCCACCAGAACGATGCCGAGAACCCTGCCTACAACCAGGCCGGCCTGCCGCAGTTCTTCGTCTCCCTGGTGGATGACCTCAACCGAATCCCCCGCAGCGAGATGCTCGAGCGCAACTCCTCTCCCCTGGACGCACCCGCAGCGCTGGCGGCCACCGAGCCCGGCGAGTCGGGCTACCGCGACCGGCTGCCGCAGATGGACGCCGCCCTGGAAGCCAAGGCCTGGACCCTGTTCAAGCACAACGTTCTGGATGCCGACTGCCTGGAGGCGCAAACGGAGATCGAGCGCTACAACCAGACCACGGCCCGGAAACGCTTCGAAGGCCATCAGGATGGATGCCCGCTGCTGTTCGCCGGCGGCTGGACTCGCGGTGCCGGCCTGCAGGAGCAGTGCCTGGAGCAGTCCGCACATCTCGTCGCGCTGCTGCTGGCGGCACCGGAGCGCAGGGTCAATCCCCTGCGGCTAGCCGCGACTGGCAGCCAGACGAGGCAGCGTCATCGCCAGGCCAGCGGCTTCGCCACGGTGCCAGCACGCTCGTAGGGTTTCCAGGGCGCGCTCCTCGACGCTCTTTTCTACGTTCTCCAGCCAGTCGGCGTGGGCCTCGATCAGGGCGCGGTGGTGCTCGCCCCAGGCGCAGGGCTCCGCCCCCATCAGCTGGGTCAGGCGTTGGGCATAGTGGCGCGCCGCGTCGGGGCGCTGGTCGAGTAGGCTGACCTCCGCCGCCGCGATCAAGAAGCGATAGCCGTTGTGCCCCACGCAGCCGGCGTCCAACAGCGCTTCGCCCTGCTTCAGCGTGGCCAAGCGTGTCTCGGGCACCTCTTCCAGCAGCGCTCGGGTACCCAGCACCCAGGGGCCGATAAATGCCTTCAGCCCATGCTGTTCCACCAGCTGCCAGGCGCGCTCGATGCTGGCTCGCGCCTCGTCCAGCCGCCCGGTGATCAGCTCGACCCGGGCACGGCTCTCCAGCAGAAAGGCCTCGAAGCGCCCCGAGCCCAGGCCGCGCGCCACCGTCAGCGCCTGTTCGATCTGCTCGTCGGCTGCCTGGGGATCGCCCTGGGAGAGCAGAATCCACCCCGCCGTGAGCCGTGCCACCACCTCGGCGCGCCGGTTGCCGACCCGCTTGCCCAGCTCGGCGGCATCGAAGCAGTCGGCCAGCGCCGCCTCGGTCTGGTTGGCATAGATTCGCGCCGTGCCCAGCATGAACAGGTTGGAGGCTTCCAGGTCGGCGTGGCCATGGGTCCGGCAGAGCGTTACGCAGTGGTCGAACAGCTCGAGGGTGCTGCGCATCTGCCCCTCGGCATAGTGCGCATCGCCCAGCCCGCTCATGGCCTGGATCTCGGTGCGCACGTCGCCGCCACGGCGAGCGTGCTCCAGGGCGCGAGTGTGGTAGGCCCGGCTGGTGGCGAAATCGCCCCGGGGGAAATAGAGGTTGCCCTTGAGATAGAGCGCCTCGGCCAGGGGCAAGGGGTCCTCCAGCGCTTCTGCTAGGGGCAGCAGGCCATCGAGTATCGCCTCCTCCGCCTCCAGCGCATCGAGCATGTTCAGCACCCGGGCCAGCCACAGGTCGGCGCTGATACGCTGACACTCCTCCCGGGCGAACGCACGCGCCGCCTCGAAGTGGTCCCGCGCCGCCGGGATATCCCCGGTGGCCATCGCCACCTGGCCCTGCAGCAGCATCAGGCGGTACTCATCCTTCGGCGCATAGTCGATGGTGCGGCACTGCTTCAGCAGCGCCAGGGCTTCCTCGTGCCGGTAGCGGGCCATTTCCGCCGCCACCGCTTGCAGGAAGGCACTCGGCGCCTCCAGCGAGCGCGCCCGGTGAAGGTGGCGCGCCCGCAGGCCCGGTTCCGCCTCGCCGTAGAGTTCGGCCAGGCGCAGGTGCAGGCGGTCGCGCTGTATCTTGGGAATGCCTTCGTAGATGCCCTGCAGGATCAGGTCGTGCACGAAGCGGTAGCTGCCCTCTCCCAGCGGGCGCACCAGGCTGTAGCGCTGGGGGAGTTCGGGCTGGTAATCGGCCTGACCCAGCACCTCCTGCAGCGACGCCAGGGAGAAGCGCTGCCCCATCACGGCAGCGATGCAGATGGCGCGACGATCCAGATCGGTGAGCTGGTCCAGCTTGCTCTGTACCAGATTGGCGAGGCTGGCCGGCAGGCTGCGGTGGGGGTGGAACAGCAGCAGCTGGGTCAGGAAGAGCGGGTTGCCCTGGGCCTGGGTGACGCAGCGGGCGGCGTGCTCGGCGGGGACCGTGCCGAAGCTGGCCACCAGGGCCTCGGCCTCCTGGGCGCGCAGCGGCGGCAGCTCGATCAGCGTGAGCGGCAACTCGGGCAGTTGCGGCCGCAGGCGGGTCTCCAGCGGGTCCTGCTCCAGGCGCGAGGTAAACAGCCAGATCACCGGCGCATCCTGGGTCTCCTGCAGCAGCCCGGTGAGGGTGGCCAGCAGTGCCTCGTCCGCCCAGTGCAGGTCCTCCACCACCAGCAGTTGGGGGCGATGGATGGAGCGCGCCAGGAGCACGTCGCGCAGCGCTTGTACCAAGCGCTGGCTGCGGGTCGCGGGGGTCATGGCCGCATAGAGCGACTGCGCCTCCTCCGGCTGGGCCAACCCCAACAGCGGACGCAGCAGCATGGCATGGTCCGCCGGCAGGCGTAGCGCTGACAGGCGGGCGAGCAGTTGCGCCTCGGCTAGCACCTCACTCTTTACCTCCCCCTGCCCCTCTCCCTTCACCTTACCCTTCGCCTCTCTCTTTAC
>SKVX01000321.1 GCA_007129225.1 Halomonas sp. | reverse complement strand
GTACTACGCGACGTTGCTGGTGGTGCTGGTGATCCTGATCGCCTTCCCCGGCATCGTCACCTGGCTGCCGGACCTGACCGCCGTGCGTGGTAACTGAGTTCCAACCACTACGCTTCGAGGCAGCCACGGTGCGCCTCTGGCAGTGGAGCGGCTCGGTGGTGGCTTCGAGATGTGCCGGAAAAGAGGGGCAGGGGATTGACATGCTGCGCACCAGTGGCTAGGCTTTTTTATAATCGTAGTTACCGGTAACATACCTTGGTAAATATTACCGATATTCAATATTTCAAGACGTGCGAGTTGGCCATATGCGTTCCAATTTAATCCTGGGCACCGTCCTGATCATTGCCTCGGTCTTGCTATATACACAGGTTGGCGATCTCCCCAGGCGTTCCGCCATGTTCCCGAAAATGGTGCTGTGGGGAATCGGGTTTACAGGCCTGTTGATGCTCATCGATGCGGCAGTCAAGGCCAAGAAACTGGCCGTTGCCGGCGACGAGACCATTGCGAAGGTGGGGGAGGAGCGCAGCAAGATGCGTAACACCTTGGTGTTCCAGATACTGGTGCCCGGAATCGTCATGTTGTTGACCTTTCTGATCCTGATGGTTTTCGGATTTTATGTGGCCTCGGCTTTTCTGGTCTTTGTGATCTATTGCTATCACGACTATCGGGTCGATCCGGCCAGTCTCAAGCGAAAAGTGTATGTGAAAGGGTGCATCTTCGCTGTATTGGTTACCCTCTTCATGTATCTGGTTTTTACCCTGCTATTGGGATTACCAGCCCCCTCCGGGGTCTTCTTCTGATCGCCGAGGCGTTCAGAGTGTCCTGTGCATCACGCCTGCTCATACTGCGATGATGTGGAATGAAACACCAACCCAAGGTGATGACAATGAAAATGAAGTTGGCAGTTCTATTCAGTGCACCCTTTCTGATGGCTGCGTCGGGCACCGCCCTGGCGCAGGACTATCCCACCAAGAATATACAGATCATCGTGCCCTATAGTGCGGGTGGCGGAGGCGACACCGTGGCACGGATCATCGCCGACCGCCTGAGTGATGAACTCGGACGCCAGATTAACGTAGTCAACCGTGAAGGGGCTGGCGGCGAAATTGGTATCGCCGAGATTGCCCGTAGCCAGGCCGATGGTTATACCCTTGGCGTGTTCGGCTATCCGGATAATTTTGTCTTGGAAAACACCCGCGATACCAGTTTCGATTCCAACAGTTTTGAATACCTGGCCGCCTTCGATGATATGCCCATGGGGATCTTTTCCAGCCCCGGCAGTGACCTCGACACCCTGGATGCTGTGCGCAGCTACGGCGAGGAAAACCCTGGTGCCATCGTGATCGGTGAGTCCGGTGCCCTTGGTCTCCTGAACATCCTTGCTTTCAGCGAGGAGCTTGGGATTGATACCACTCCAATACGCTATTCCGGTGGCGGAGAGCTGATGAATGCGCTACTGGGGAATCACATCGACCTGGCTTCGACATCTTCCATGAGTCACGACCCGATCACCGATGCCGGAGGTACCCCGATCGGCTTCGCCGCGGCCGAGCGCATGGAGATGTTCCCGGATGTCCCCACCTTCAAGGAGCAGGGTGTCGATCTTGAAATGGGGGTTTCTCGTGTCATGGTAGCGCCGGCCGGCCTGCCTGATGATGTGCGTGACATCCTTACCGCGGCTCTCGATGAGATAAGCACCAACGAGGCAATGATCGAGAACTTCCACAGTGCTTCGATTCCCTACCGTTACCTGAATGCCGATGAGGCCAGCGATATGGTGGAGCGCTCCAACAGCGTGCTTTCGCCGGTTATCGAGGAAAACCTCGAACAGTTCAACGGCGACTGAGTCGATACGGTCTAACCGACCCCAGGCGGGCCCGGGGTATTGACTTTCCCCGGGCCCAGTTTTACTCGCGACGCTGGCAGCGATCATGGATCTTCTTTCAATACTATCTGTTCTCCTTACGCCGAGTGTGTTCCTGGTGGTGTTTGCCGGTGTGCTGATCGGCATCGTAGTGGGAGCCATTCCGGGTCTCAATGGTGCCATTGGCATCTCGCTGCTGCTGCCCCTGACGTTCACCATGGAGCCACAGATAGGCCTGTTGTTGCTGGGCGGTATCTACATGGGCGGTATGTACGGCGGCTCTATCACTGCCATATTGATCAACGTTCCCGGTGATGTCGTAGCGGCGCCAGTCGCCATGGAAGGGTATCCCCTGACGCAGCAGGGTCGATCCAAGGAAGCACTCTATTATTCGATTTTTTCCAGTATGTTCGGTGGCTTCATCGGCGTACTGATCCTTATACTCTTTACGCCCCCGTTGGCGAGGCTTGCCCTGCAATTCGGCCCCGCCGAGATGTTCTTTGTCTCGTTGAGTGGGCTTGTCATTGTCGGGGCTCTTAGCGGCAGTTTCCTCAAGGCAGCTTTTGCCGTGCTGTTCGGGCTCTTCATCAGTACCATCGGCATCGACATGATCACCGGTTCAGAGCGCTTCACTTTCGGTAGTGCCGATCTGCGCTCCGGCATTTCCGTTGTGCCTGTGGTATTGGGACTGTTCTGTTTCGCTGAGATGTTTCTCAATATTGGGAAGAAGCCCGGCGAACAGGTGAAGTATCGCGATCAGAGCATCAAGCGCATGACAGTCGTGATGTCGATTCTGAGAAAGCGCCTGCTAGTGTGGAAGTCAGGCATCATCGGCACGGTTGTCGGACTTTTGCCAGGGGTTGGTACTACCTTGGCCGTGTTCATGTCCTACGGTGAAGCGAAGCGTGTCTCGAAGCAGCCCGAGCTTTTCGAGAAAGGTAATCCGGAAGGCATCATTGCCGCTGAAAGTGCCAACAATGCTACGGTGGGCAGTTCCATGGTTCCTCTGTTGGCGTTGGGTGTGCCGGGTAGCCCAACCAGTGCCATCATTGCAGGTGCGCTGGTCATTCATGGCATCATTCTGGGGCCCAGCCTCTTCGTGAATCGCCCCGATGTGGCTTTCACCTTTCTATACGGCATGCTGCTGACCGTCGTGGCCATGACCATCATTGGCGCTGTCGGCATCAAGTACTTTTCCTATATCCTCAAGATACGCATGGAGTACATCGTACCTACGGTGTTGGTCTTCGCGCTGTTTGGCGCCTACAGCCTGCGCAACAGCCTGTTCGATGTCTTCATCGCAATTGTGTTGGGCATTGCAGGCGCCATTTTCAAGAAAATCGAGGTACCGCTGGCTCCAATCATCATTGGCGTCGTATTGGGCCCCTTGATCGAAACCAATCTGGCTCGAGCCATGCGTATCGCCGGGGCTCGGGATATCCCACTCATCCAGTACATGCTTTCTTCGCCGTTGGCCATCGGCCTGCTGGTGATGGTGGTGGCACTGATGGTAGTGGTCATTCAGATGCGTCGGAAAACCGGCTGAACCAGGGATGGAACACGAGATGGACTATCCGAAGATCATTGTCATGGGCGTCTCCGGCAGTGGCAAGAGCCTGATCGGCGAGCGGCTTTCCCGACACCTGGGCGTTCCCTTCTTCGACGCGGATGACTTTCACAGTGAAGCCAATGTGGAAAAAATGGCCAGTGGTGAGCCCCTCAGCGACGCTGATCGTGCTGGTTGGTTGGCCGATCTGGCCGACTTGCTTCAACGCGAGCCGGCCCTGGTGCTTGGCTGCTCGGCGCTGAAGCGACGTTACCGACAACGGTTGCGCGAAGCTGCCCCCGAGCTGCTCTTCCTCTATATGGATGGCGACTTCGAGACAATTCTCTCTCGCTTTGCCAACCGGGAAGGTCACTACTTCAGTGGCGAGGAAATGCTGCGCAACCAGTTCGAACAGCTGGAGCCTCCAGGCCCCGACGAGGCAATTCCCATTGATATACGCCTGGATGAGGAAGGGGTTCTGCGTCAGTGCTTGGCGGCACTGGGCCGATGATTTCGGTATAGTGACACCGAGCCAGCCGATATTTCCCTAGGCGACCCTGGCGACTACCACCTGAGATATAGGCTGACGTGAAGAAAAAGCGCCCCACACTTCAGGATATTGCCGACCGGGTCGGTGCGACGAAGATGACCGTCAGCCGTGCCCTGCGCGACCCGGCCACCGTATCCGAAGGGCTGTGTGAGCGCATCTTCGCCGCGGCGGAGCAGGTCGGGTACATACCCAATCGCGCCCCCGACCTGCTCTCCCGGGCGACGAGCCACTCCATCGGCGTGCTGGTGCCGTCGCTGACCAACCAGGTCTTTGCCGATGTGCTCGTGGGCATCGAGGAGGTCACCGAGCCCAGCGGCTACCACCTGATGCTGTCCCACTACGGCTACAGTCAGGAGCTCGAGGAGCGTAGCCTGGCCTCGCTGCTCTCCTACAATGTCGACGGGGTGATCCTCTCCGACAGTCTGCATACCGTCCGTATCTGTCGCATGCTGGAGACCGCCGGCATACCCACCGTGGAGATCATGGATTCGCTGACACCTCCGCTGCATCAGGCGGTGGGCTTCGATAACGTTCGGGCCGGCTATGACATGGTCAGTGAGATGATTCAGCGCGGCCGACGCCATATCGTCTACCTTGCCGTACGCCTGGACGAGCGTACCCGCCAGCGCGAACAGGGCTACCGTCAGGCGGTGGAGGAGCATGGCCTGCAGCCCCTCACCCTGCAGCGCAGCCAGCGTTCGTCCTACAGCGT
>SKVX01000139.1 GCA_007129225.1 Halomonas sp. | reverse complement strand
GTGTGCCGGCGGCATCGGCGTGGAACTCTCCGCAGCCATGAACCTGTTCCGCTACGACCAGGCCCTCACCGTCATCCTGGCCATCCTGGTGGTGGTAATCGGCGTCGAGCAGGTCAGCGCCTGGAATCGCAAGCGGGTGATCTGAGCGAGGCAGGAGCATCGCTACTAGCTTCCGGCACTGGGGCGTTCGGGTGGCAACCACCATGGCCAAGCGAATGACGATGGGCTGAAAGTAGGGAGTCAGCTGCTCACCGGCAATGATCGTCCCCAGCAAATCTCGCTCACTTTGCGTCATGCCCTTCATCCACGCCAACGAAATCCACAAGGATGCGGCATCCAGATGGCAATGCCATGACAATCAACGCGCTCGCGATTCCTGACCTGTCATGGCATTGCGTCACACCGTTCCACGGCCGAGGGGTGATCGACCGGCTCACTCCACCACCCGGTAGATCTCCCAGCGGGTGGAACCGCTGACGACCAGGGTCTCGATCGCCTTGCCCCACTCCCGGTGGTCGGCGCGCTCGGCGAGCTTGTCCCACTGGGCGCTCAGGGTCGCGATGTCCGCCACCCGAACGTCCACGGCGACAACCGACTCGGCGGCACCGATGCTGCCGGTGGTGATGGTGTAGTCGGTCTGGCCGATCTCGCGGCCGATGGTGCGCCACCACTCCTGGGTCTTCGCAAGCAGCTCCTGCTTGTGCCCAAAGCGGGCCTGACAGTACCAGCGTGCAATGATCATGACATCCTCCCGTGCTCTGCAGTTTGCGAGTCGCCGGGTCATGCCCCGGCGATCACAGGGACGCAGCAGGCGGCGGAAGGGTTCCCGCCTCTCCCTCTCAACCGGGAAGAAAACGTGCCGTGGAGGTGTCCACCACTTGCGCTGGTTCCCAAGTGGCAGGGCAGGATCAGGCCCCGTGGTAGCCGTCCTCTTCGGGATCCTCATGGGCGCCCCTGGGCAGTTCGCTGACCCAGGCCATGGCAGCGGTGCGTTCGCCGCGAGAGAAAGTGCGAATCTCCACCGCCTTGAACAGTCGCTCTTCCAGGTGGGCGATGTGCTCGATCCACGCCTGGTCGGTGACCACGGCGGCGCGGTGGTAGTGATCGAGATCGCCGAGCTGAGTCAGCCCATAACCGATATCCTTGAGCAGGGCAGTCAGTGTCATCAGCCGCAGGCTGTCGATCTCGATCACGAGGCTGATAACAGGATGATCCCGCTTGGCGGCCTCGATGGCATCAATGGCGTGCTGCAGCTCGTTACCCGTCACGATGCCTCCCGCCTTCATCGCCACGACATGGTCTGCCGGGTGGGGGATCAGATCCAACATGGGCGTTCTCCTTGAGGTCTGGCGCTAAACGAAATCTCTCGGCCACTTTCAGCATAGCGCGCGAGGGCGGCCTGGCGGAAACCATGACGTGCGCACCCCGGGCGAGGCCAGTCTGGTGGAGCAGGAACGACTGCTCAGGCGACACGAGCCGCGGCATCGCTGCGCACGCAGTTCAACAGGCAGAAGACCGCCAGCGCACCGGTCAGTGTGGGCAGCAGGAAGCCCACGGCGTAGCTGCCGCTGAGCCACACGATCAGGCTGAACAGCGCCGGGCCCACCAGCACTCCCATGTAGGTCAGCACCAGTACGGCGGCCGTGGCCTCACCCACCTCACCGGGCTGGCAACGTCGCGCCACCTCGCCCAGATAGACCCCGTTCCAGCCCACCGCCGTGGCACCGGCGACTACCATCAGGGTGATCGTCAGCCAGGTAGGCACCACGGTGCCGAGTACGGCCAGCAGAAAGAAGAGCACGGAGATAACGCCGGCCAGGCCGAACAGCACCGGCAGGCTCCCTCCCAGGCGGTCGGCCAGGGCACCCCAGGCCAGGCGCCCCGACACCCCGGCCACATGTACCAGCGACACCACGGCCCCCGCCATGACCAGGCTCAGCAGCAGCTCCTCGACCATGAAGGCCACCGCGAAGCTGAGCAGCGAGAGCTGCGCCGCCGAGAGACAGAAGCCGGTGGCGCCCAGCCAGCGCATGGCCCGGGAGCGGCGCAGTACGCCAAGGCTGCCGGCCCCCTGCATGCGTACGCTGGCATCTCGGCTGGCGTCCCAGCGCCCACGCCGCGGCTGGAGCAGCAGCAGGGTGGCAAGGCTGGCCGCACCCACCGCCAGAAAGGCCGCCTGCCAGTTCCAGTAGGCTGCCAGCGGCGGTGCCGTCAGGCCGGCCAGCACGCCGCCCAGGGGCACGCCGGTCTGCTTGATGGAGTAGACGAGATTGCGTCGTTCAGGCGGCGTGAAGCGGGAGAGCAGCTCCGCCGCCGCGGGGCTGGTGATGCCGTAGGCGAGGCCCAGCATCAGGGTGGTGCCGAGCAGCGCCGGCGGGGTGCCGATCAGGGCCAGCGCGCAGCCCCCCATCACCAGCGCGATGGCCAGCTGGCTGGCCCGACAGCCACCCAGGCGCCTGGCGAGTACCGCCGACTGCAGCGAGGTGAGCATCGCCACCCCGTAGAGCAGGCTGACCTGCAGCCCGACCCAGCCGGTCGGCACGCCGAAAGCGGCGGCGATCTGCGGCGCCAGGGTCGGTACCAGCAGCATTCCCGCACTGCACAGCACCTGTACCCAGGTGGCGGCCATCAGCACCACGAGCCCCTCGCCCCATTCGGGGGATGCTGAGGGACGGTCGGGCGACGATGGCGGCGGCATGGGCGCGAGTCCTAGCTTAGGAAACCGTTAGCCTACACACAATCGGTCTGATCTCGCCAACCCTCGCTGGAATTGGATCACTCCGGGTCCACGACAGGTAACGACATACACGACACCTGTCGAGCACCCATGGCAACTTCGCCATCGAGGGACTGCTCGAAAACCTCAGGCCAAGAAGGTCCCCACCCACACCAGGCAAGGCGCTACGTTTGCTTCTCAACCAGTCCCTACGATACTGAGATGATAGGTGGCGGCAGATGGGGGCAGCGCGTCAGCCCCGGTTCGTCGGCCGACCATGGGCCGGACGGCGCCGCTACAGATCAGCACTCACCAGGGGGCTAGGCAATGAATGACCAGAAACCGTCGCCAACGAAGCCTGGCGATCAGGCGTCACCCCCCCATGAGACGCCATCCGACGAGCTGGCACAGCGCTATGCCGAAGCCTTGGCGCGATTGTCGGCCGGTTCATCCAGGGCCTGGCAGGGCTGGCTCAAGCGCCAGGCACAAGGGGACCTCTTCACCCTGCCCGACCCGGCGGTAGCCTCCAAGGCGATGACCAGTCTGAGCCAGCAGTTCCTGCTGCAGCCGCAGCGTGCCCTGGAGCTCCAGCAGCAGCTGTGGCAAGGCTATGCGACGCTGTGGCAGAACGCCCTACTGCGCCTGTACGGCGAGGCGCCGTCAACGGCTCTCGCGCCCGTCCCGCGAGACAAGCGCTTCAAGGGCAAGGGCTGGGAGGAGAACCTCTTCTTCGACATGCTGCGCCAGGCCTACCAACTGACCGCCGAGGAGTGGTTGAAGGGAGTGCATGAGGTCACCGAGGAGCTGGACCACGACGAGCGGGTGAAGGTCGAGTTCTACGCCCGTCAACTGATGGACGCCCTCGCCCCCAGCAACTTCGCCACCACCAACCCCGAGGTGATCGAGGCCACGCTGCGTACCGGCGGCGCCAACCTGCTGCAGGGCATGGCCAACCTGATGGAGGATCTGGCCCGGGGCGAGGGGTTGCTGCGCATCAAGCAGAGCGATTCGGCCGGGCTGGAGCTGGGCAAGAACATCGCGGTGACACCGGGCAAGGTCATCTACCAGAATGAGCTGATGCAGCTGATTCAATACGCGCCAGCCACCGAGGCGGTCGACCGCCGCCCCCTGCTGATCATCCCGCCCTGGATCAACAAGTTCTACATCCTGGACCTGACCCCACAGCGCTCCTTCATCCGCTGGGCCGTCGAGCAGGGCATGACGGTGTTCGTCATCTCCTGGGTGAATCCGGACGAACGCTATGCTGAGGTGGCCTTCGATGACTACCTCACCCAGGGCACCCTCAAGGCCATGGACGTGGTCGTGGAGGTCACCGGCGAGGAGACGCTCAACACCATCGGCTACTGTATCGGCGGCACCCTGCTGGCCAGCACCCTGGCGCATCAGGCCACCCGGGGCGATGAGCGGGTACACAGTGCTACCTTCTTCACCACCCTGCTCGACTTCAGCGAGGTGGGGCCGCTGGAGGTATTCATCGACGAGGAGCAGATCCGCTATATCGAGCAGCACATGGCACAACGCGGCTACCTGGAGGGCACGCACCTCTCCAACGCCTTCAACCTGCTGCAGTCCGCCGACCTGATCTGGGGCTTCGTGATCAACAACTATCTGCTCGGCCGCGACCCCCAGGCCTTCGACCTGCTCTACTGGAATTCCGACTCCACCCGCATGCCGCGGCGCATGCAGAGCTTCTACCTGCGCAACATGTACCTGGAGAATCGCCTCGCCGAGCCCGGGAGTATCTCCCTGGCGGGGGAATCCATCGATCTGAGCAAGGTGCGCATCCCGACCTTCTTCGTGGCGACTGAGAAGGATCACATCGCGCCCTGGCAGTCCTGCTACCGCGGCGCGCACCTGCTGGGCGGGCGACCCCGCTTCCTGCTCGGCGGCTCCGGCCATATTGCCGGGGTCATCAACCCCGCCGGCTCGCCGAAGTACGGCTACCGGACCTAT
>SKVX01000181.1 GCA_007129225.1 Halomonas sp. | reverse complement strand
TCTGTGGCAGCTTCATGACATCGATGACCTGGGCCGCCGAGAGCTTGCTCTCGATCTCCTTGATGCGCCCTTCGATGAAGCCCTGCTGTTCCCGGGCCGCGTGGTACTCGGCGTTCTCCTTGAGATCGCCGTGCTCACGGGCCTCGGCGATATCGGCGATCACCTTGGGGCGCGCCTCGCCTTTCAGATATTCCAGCTCCTTGCGCAGGCGTGCCTCGCCGGCAACGGTCATGGGGACCTTGTTCATTGCGTTGCTCCTGCATGCAGTTCCTGTAACCGGCGTACCGTAATGGCATCGCCATATTCGAGCGCCATGCAAACGGCGCTGGCCCCTGCCAGGGTCGTGGCATAGGGCACCTTGCGGGCGAGCGCGGTACGACGGATCACCGAAGAGTCATTGATGGCCTGACGACCCTCGGTGGTATTGACGATATAGGCGATTTCGTCGTTCTTGAGCAGATCGACGATATGCGGCCGGCCTTCATAGACCTTGTTGACGATGCCAAACGGCAGGCCTGCCGCGTCGAGAGCCGCAGCGGTGCCACGAGTGGCGACCAGGCCGAACCCTAATGCTAGCAGAGAACGCGCCACCTCGATAACACCCGCCTTGTCCGGATCGCGCACCGAGAGGAACGCCTTGCGCTCACCCGCGAGCGCCGGGATCGCCTCGCCGGCGCCGAGCTGAGCCTTGTAGAAGGCCTCGGCGAAGGTGTCGCCACTGCCCATCACCTCACCGGTGGACTTCATCTCCGGCGAAAGGATAGGGTCGACACCAGGGAACTTGTTAAACGGGAAGACCGCCTCCTTGACGCTATAGAAGTGGGGCACGATCTCGCGCTCGAAGCCCTGCTCGGCCAGGGTCTTGCCGGCCATGCAGCGGGCGGCGATCTGGGCCAGGGAGATGCCGATGCACTTGGAGACGAAGGGCACGGTACGCGAGGCGCGGGGGTTGACCTCGATGACATAGATCTCGCCATCCTGCCACGCCAGCTGCACGTTCATCAGGCCCACCACGCCGAGCTCCACGGCCATGCGCTTGACCTGCGCACGCATCTCATCCTGCACCTCGGCGGGCAGGGAGTAGGGCGGCAGCGCACAGGCGGAGTCACCGGAGTGCACGCCGGCCTGCTCGATGTGCTGCATGATGCCTCCGATCACCACCTGGTGGCCGTCGGAGACGGCGTCGATATCGATCTCGATGGCGGCATTGAGGAAGTGGTCGAGCAGCACCGGCGAATCGTTGGAGACCTTGACCGCGTGGGTCATGTAGTTCTCCAGCTCGGAGGCGTCATAGACGATCTCCATGGCCCGGCCGCCGAGCACATAGCTGGGGCGCACCACCAGCGGGTAGCCGATCGCCTCGGCCTTGGCGAAGGCCTCCTCGAAGCTGCGCGCGGTGGCGTTGGGCGGCTGCTTGAGGCCCAGCTTCTCGATCATATGCTGGAAGCGCTCGCGGTCCTCGGCACGATCGATGGCGTCCGGAGTGGTGCCGATGATCGGCACCCCGGCGGCCTCGAGCTCCCGGGCCAGCTTGAGCGGCGTCTGGCCGCCAAACTGCACGATCACGCCGACCGGCTTCTCCTTGTCGGCGATCTCCAGTACATCCTCCAGTGTCACCGGCTCGAAGTAGAGGCGGTCGGAAGTATCGTAGTCGGTGGAGACGGTCTCCGGGTTGCAGTTGACCATGATGGTCTCATAGCCGTCGTCGTGCATGGCGAAGGCGGCGTGGACGCAGCAGTAGTCGAACTCGATGCCCTGGCCGATGCGGTTGGGCCCGCCCCCCAGCACCATGATCTTCTGGCGATCCGAGACCTCGGCCTCGCACTCCTCCTCGTAGGTGGAGTACATGTAGGCGGTGTCCGAGACGAACTCCGCCGAGCAGGTGTCCACCCGCTTGTAGACCGGGCGGATGCCGGCCTTCTGGCGGTTCTTGCGGAACTCCTTCTCGGCAACGCCCAGCAGGCTCGCCAGGCGGGCGTCACTGAAGCCCTTGCGCTTGAGGCCGAACAGCTCCCGGGGCGTGAATTCGGAGAGTGAGCGCTTGCTGACCGCCTGCTCGATGTTGACCAGCTCCTCGATCTGCACCAGGAACCAGGGATCGATATTGGTCAGGCTGAATATCTCGTCGACGCTCATGCCTGCGCGCATGGCGTCGGCGATGAAGAAGATGCGCTCGGCGCCGGCGGCCTGCAGCTCGCCCTTGATGTGGGCCATGGCGTCGTCGGTGAAGTCGCCGAACTTGAAATCAGGAAACTTGGGGTCGAGGCCGTCGTTGCCCGTCTCCAGACCACGCAGCGCCTTCTGCAGCGACTCCTGGAAGGTGCGGCCGATGGCCATCACCTCGCCCACCGACTTCATCTGGGTGGTGAGACGATCGTTGGCCTGGGGGAACTTCTCGAAGGTGAAGCGCGGAATCTTGGTGACCACGTAGTCGATGGCCGGCTCGAACGACGCCGGGGTGCGGCCGCCGGTGATGTCGTTCTGCAGCTCGTCCAGGGTATAGCCCACCGCCAGCTTGGCCGCGATCTTGGCGATGGGGAAGCCGGTGGCCTTGGACGCCAGCGCCGAGGAACGCGACACCCGCGGGTTCATCTCGATGATTACCATGCGCCCGGTCCTGGGGTCGACGCCGAACTGCACGTTGGAGCCGCCGGTCTCGACGCCGATCTCGCGCAGCACCGCAAGCGATGCGTCGCGCATGATCTGGTACTCCTTGTCGGTCAGCGTCTGGGCCGGGGCCACGGTGATGGAGTCACCGGTATGCACGCCCATGGGATCGAAGTTCTCGATGGCGCAGACGATGATGCAGTTGTCGTTCTTGTCACGAACGACCTCCATCTCGTACTCCTTCCACCCCAGCAGCGACTCGTCGATCAGCAGCTCATGGTTGTTGGAGAGCTCGAAGCCGCGGGTGCAGATCTCCTCGAACTCCTCCTTGTTGTAGGCCACGCCGCCACCGGAGCCGCCCATGGTGTAGGAGGGGCGCACGATGGTGGGGAAGCCCAGCTCGGCCTGGATCTCCCAAGCCTCTTCCATGGAGTGCGCCACCTTGGCCTTGGGGCACGACAGGCCGATGTTCTTCATCGCCTTGTCGAAGAGGTCGCGGTCCTCGGCCTTGTTGATGGCGTCGGCGTTGGCACCGATCATCTCCACGCCATACTTCTCGAGCACGCCGTGCTCGTCGAGCTGCAGCGCACAGTTGAGCGCCGTCTGGCCACCCATGGTCGGCAGCAGGGCATCGGGGCGCTCGGCGGCGATGATCTTCTCCACCGTCTGCCAGGTGATCGGCTCGATATAGGTGGCATCGGCCATGGCCGGGTCGGTCATGATGGTAGCCGGGTTGGAGTTGACCAGGATGACCCGGTAGCCCTCCTCGCGCAGCGCCTTGCAGGCCTGGGCGCCGGAATAGTCGAACTCGCAGGCCTGGCCGATGACGATGGGGCCGGCGCCGATGATGAGGATGCTCTTTATGTCGGTACGTTTGGGCATGACGGTTCCCGCGAAAATTGATGGCTAACGAGTGAGGCGGCTCTCGCAGAGTCCGCTGAAGCGTTCGATGCCCGGCGGGGCCCTGGGGCCTGACCGGGCAGATTCATTCAGCGCGTGGCGAGGCGCTCCTTCATCATGGCGACGAAACGGTCGAACAGCGGCGACACGTCCTTGGGGCCAGGGCTCGCCTCGGGGTGGCCCTGGAAGCTGAAGGCCGGGCGGTCGGTGCGCTCGATACCCTGCAGCGAGCCGTCGAACAGCGAACGGTGGGTGGCACGCAGGTTGGCCGGCAGGGTCGACTCCTCGGCGGCGAAGCCGTGGTTCTGGCTGGTGATCATCACGTGGCCGGTGTCGAGATCCTGCACCGGGTGGTTGGCGCCGTGGTGGCCGAGCCCCATCTTCACCGTCTTGGCGCCGCTGGCCAGCGCCAGCAGCTGATGCCCCAGGCAGATGCCGAACACCGGAATATCGGTCTCGAGGATCTCGCCGATCGCCTTGATGGCGTAGTCGCAGGGCTCGGGGTCACCGGGGCCGTTGGCGAGGAAGACACCGTCCGGGTTCATGGCCAGCACCTCGGCGGCGGGGGTCTGGGCCGGCACCACGGTGAGCCGGCAGCCGCGGCTGGCCAGCATGCGCAGGATGTTGCGCTTCACCCCGTAGTCGTAGGCGACCACATGGAAGGGACGCTCACTCTGGCTGGTGTCGGCGTAGCCCTCGCCCAGGGTCCATTCGCCTTCGCTCCACTCGTAGGGAGCCTGGCAGGAAACCACCTTGGCCAGGTCCATGCCCTTGAGGCCGGGAAATTCCCGGGCCGCCGCCAGGGCGCGCTCGACGGCGTCTTCGCCGGAGGCCAGGTCGCCGGCCAGGATCGCGCCGTTCTGGGCGCCCTTGTCGCGCAGGATGCGGGTCAGGCGGCGGGTGTCGATATCGGCGATGCCCAGCACGTTCTGGCTCTTCAGGTAGTCGGAGAGCGACTGCTCGGAGCGGAAGTTGCTGGCGATGAGCGGCAGGTCGCGGATCACCAGGCCGGCGGCGGCGATGCCGTCGGACTCCACGTCCTCGGCGTTGACGCCGGTATTGCCGATGTGGGGGTAGGTGAGGGTGACGATCTGCCGGGTATAGGAGGGATCGGTGAGGATTTCCTGATAGCCGGTCATGGCCGTATTGAACACCACCTCACCGCTGGTCTGTCCATCGGCACCGATGGCCGTGCCG
>SKVX01000439.1 GCA_007129225.1 Halomonas sp. | reverse complement strand
TGATCACCTTGGGCAGCGGGTAGTCCAGCGCCAGTTCCTCGAGTACCGCCTCGGCGGTGGAAGGCGCCCCCTTGGGCGTCTTCTTGAGCACCGGGATCTTCTGCTCCTCGAACAAAATCTCTCCCAGCTGCTTGGGAGAGCCGAGGTTGAACTCGCGGCCGGCCAGGTCGAAGGCGCGGATCTCCAGCTCACGGATACGCTCGGCCAGCTCCTGGCTCTGGCGGTGGAGCCGGTCGGCATCCAGGGCCACTCCGGTACGTTCCATGCGCGACAGTACCGGGATCAGGGGCCGCTCCAGGTTGTCGAGCACCTCGGCCAGACGCCCCTCGGCATCGATCCGCGGGCGCAGTTCGCCGTGCAGCCGCAGCGTCACGTCGACATCCTCGCAGGCGTAGGGCACGGCCTGCTCGAAGTCGATCTGGTTGAAAGTGAGCTGCTTGGCTCCCTTGCCGGCGATCTCCTCGAAGCTGACGGTCTTCTGGCCGAGATACTTGAGCGCCAGCGAGTCCATGTCGTGGCGGGTCGCCGTGGAGTTGAGCACATAGGACTCGAGCATGGTATCCGTCAGCGGCCCGCGCACGCTGATGCCGTAGTTGGCCAGCACCGAGATGTCGTACTTGAGGTTCTGGCCGATCTTGCCCCGCGCAGAGTCCTCCCACAGCGGCTTGAGCAGCGCCAGCACCTGGTCGCGATCGAGCTGGTCAGGCACGTCGATGTAGTCGTGGGCCACGGGAATGTAGGCCGCCTCCCCCGGTTCCAGCGCCAGGCCGATGCCGACGACCTCGGCAACCATGTAGTTGAGACTGTTGGTCTCCAGGTCAAAGCAGAACGCCTCTGCCACACCCAGGCGCGCGAGCCAGTCGTCCAGTTCCTCCCGGGTCAGGATCAGGTGGTTCTTGCACGCCGCCACGCTGGCCACCGGCGCTTCCGGGTCGGGGTTGTCCGCGGCAGCGCTGCCTACGGCCCCGCCACCACGGTTCAGGTCATCGACGCCTTCGTCCTTGCCGGCCAGCAGTTCCGACAGCCAGGCCTTGAATTCAAGCTCGGCGTACCAATGCTTGAGCGCTTCACGGTTGGGATGGGCGATATCCAGGTCGTCGAGACCGACCGGCAGCTCGCAGTCGGTCTTGATGGTGGCCAATTGGTAGGAGAGATAGGCCTGGTCACGGTGCTCCTCGAGCTTCTTGGGCAGCGTCTTGGCGCCACGAAAGTCCAGGGTCTTGACCTTTTCCAGGTCGGCATAGATGGTATCCAGGCCGCCGCCCATGCCCTGCAGCAGTCCCAGGGCCGTCTTGCCGCCGACCCCAGGCACGCCGGGAATATTGTCGACCTTGTCGCCCATCAGCGCCAGGTAGTCGATGATCAGCTCCGGCGGCAGGCCGAACTTCTGCTTGACCCCCTCCACGTCGAGGGTCTCGTCCTTCATGGTGTTGACCAGGGTGATGTGCTCATTAACCAGTTGGGCCATGTCCTTGTCACCGGTCGAGATCACCGCGTCGCGGCCAGCCTCCGTGGCCTGACGAGCCAGGGTGCCGATGACGTCGTCGGCCTCCACCCCATCGATACAGAGCAGCGGCAACCCCAGCGCACGAACGCAGGCATGCAACGGCTCCACCTGGGAGCGCAGATCATCTGGCATGGGCGGCCGATGGGCCTTGTATTGATCGAAGAGCTCGTCACGGAAGGTCTTGCCCTTGGCATCGAAGACCACTGCCATGGGGCTGTCGGGATAGTCCTTGATCAGTCTCTTGAGCATGTTGAGCACGCCTTTCACGGCGCCGGTAGGCTGCCCCTTGGATGTGGTCAGGGGCGGCAAGGCGTGGAAGGCTCGGTAGAGATAGGAGGAACCGTCGACGAGAACGATGGGCGTGTCAGCCATGTATCGGCATCCGTTGAGTCTGTGCAAGAAAACGTGATCCTGGTCAGCCATGATACGCATTGCGCAACTGTTTTGCCGCCGACATTGGGTTCGTGCTGTCCAACGTCATACACTGCACATATCCCGCGCGGTGATAGCGATTGTCGCAAGCCGGCTTTGGAGGTCAAGATGAACACAAAGCATCATACCCTGGCTGTCGCACTACTCTCCCTGGGGCTCGGCCTGGGCCTTGCCGCACCGGCCCTGGCGCAATCCTCCGCCGATGTGGAACCCGACATCACCATTCGCCAGGAAGAGGATCGCACCATTCGTGAGTACCGGGTGAACGGCCAGCTCTACGCCATCGAGATCCGCCCAGCCCGGGGCCCCAGTTACTACCTGGTGGACCATGACGGCGACGGTAACTTCGAACGTCAGGAAGGCGATCGGATTGCCGTGCCCCAGTGGGTGCTGATCAGCTGGTAGCGCCGCCCGGCAAGGGCTTTGACGATGCCGGAATGTCGAACCATCCTCCTCGGACGTGCATCGAAGTGCCAAGTCGCTACAATAGGCGGCTTGGCAACCCGGGCGAGAGAGACATGGCCGTATTCACACCGCTAAGCGACGCGCAGGTCGCGGAATTCCTCAGCCGTTTCGACGTAGGCTCGCTGGCGACACTGGAGGGCGTGGCTGGCGGCACCGAGAACTCCACCTTCTTCGTCACCACCGATCGTCGTGAGCTGGTTCTGACCCTCTTCGAGCAGGGTGAACACGAGGAGCTGCCATTCTTCGTCGAGCTGCTCGACTATCTGGACGAGCACCGCCTGCCGGTGCCGGGCCCCGTTCACGATCGCGAGGGTGTCGCCCTGCACAGTCTTTCGGGAAAGCCATCGCTGCTCTTCCCGAAGCTGCCGGGCCGCCACCCCTTGTCACCCAGCCTGGAACAGTGTCGGGTCCTCGGCGACACCCTGGGCCGCATGCACCTGGTCTCGCAGCACTTTCCCGGCCACCGCCCCAACCCTCGCGACCTGAATTGGCTGATGGCCATGCACCACCGGGTACTGGTCTACCTCTCCCCCGAGGACCAGGCCCTGATGAAGGACGAGGTGGAAATCTACCAGGGGGTCCTCGGCGATGCGCCTCCGCTGCCCCAGGGGGCCCTGCACGGCGACCTGTTTCGCGACAACACCCTGTTCGAGGGTGATCGCCTCGGCGGCATCATCGACTTCTACAATGGCTGCACCGGGGACCTGCTCTTCGACCTGGCCATCGTCATCAACGACTGGGCCACCGGAGACGACGGACGCCTGGATGCCGAACGCCACGACGTGATCCTGCGCGCGTACCAGAACCGCCGACCGCTCACCGACCCCGAGCGTGAAGTCTGGCCGACGATGCTACGCATGACAGCCCTGCGCTACTGGCTTTCACGACTGCTGGTGGTCTATGTGGATCCGCCGGCCCATGACCTAACGCCCCACGATCCGGAGCAGTTTCATACCATTCTCACGGCACGCCTTAAACACGGCGCCCTGCCCCTACCCGAAGCGAGCAACGCATGAGTCTATCGATGGGAGCAGCCTCCGGCCCCGCCCAGCGCGCCCGCCGAACCTGGAACATCGACCAGTGGGGCAGCGGCTATTTCGACGTGGATGATGCCGGGCACGCCTTGGTAAGGCCGCTAGGCAGCGAAGCCGACGGTCCGGCGCTGCCGCTGGCACCGCTGGTGGATGAGCTGCGCCAGGCCGGCCTGCGCCTGCCGGTGCTGGTGCGCTTCAGCGATATCCTCCACGACCGGGTCGAGCAGCTCTGTGACGCCTTCGACCTGGCCATGACCGAGGAGGAGTACAGCGGCGGCTATACCGCGGTCTATCCCATCAAGGTCAACCAGCAGCGCCGGGTGGTCGAAGAGATCCTCGCCACCCGGGAGCGCGGCCACGGGCGAGTCGGCCTCGAGGCCGGCAGCAAGCCGGAACTGCTGGCGGTGCTGGCCCTCTCCGGTGACGGTCCCTCCCTGATCGTCTGCAATGGCTACAAGGACCAGGAGTACATCCGCCTGGCACTGATGGGGGAAAAGCTGGGCCACCGGGTCTATCTGGTGGTGGAGAAATTCTCCGAGCTGCCCTTGATCATGGAAGAAGCCGAGCGGCTCGGGGTGACCCCGCGTATCGGCCTGCGGGCACGCCTGGCCTCGGTGGGCATGGGCAAGTGGCAGGATACCGGTGGCGAGAAATCCAAGTTCGGCCTCACCTCCGGCCAGATGCTGGCCGTGGTGGAGAGCCTGCGCGAGACGGACTCCCTCGGCTGCCTGCAGCTGGTGCATTTCCACCTGGGCTCGCAGATCGCCAATATCCGCGACATCCAGTTCGGCCTGCGGGAGTGCGCGCGCTTCTACCAGAGCCTGTTGGCCCTCGGTGTCCCCATCGATACGGTCGACGTGGGTGGGGGGCTCGGCATCGACTACGAAGGCACCCGCTCGCGCAGCTTCTGCTCGATCAACTACTCCATGCGTGAATACGCCCGTAACGTGGTCAGCGCCTTCGCCCAGGCCTGCAGCGAGGCGGAGATACCCCAGCCCCACCTGATCAGCGAGTCGGGCCGGGCGCTCACCGCGCACCACGCCGTGCTGATCACCAATGTGATCGGCGAGGAACGGGTCAATGACCAGGCTCCCGAGCGCCAGGCCGAGGATGACCCTCAGCTCGAGGAGCTGTGGCGGGTCCACGACCTGCTCTTTGACCACATGGAGCCGCGCGGGCTGGTGGAAGCATGGCACGACCTGCTGCAGGCCATGAGCGAACTGCATGACCGCTTCATCATGGGGCTTGCCGACATCACCGTGCGCGCCG
>SKVX01000482.1 GCA_007129225.1 Halomonas sp. | reverse complement strand
GCACTCGAGTTCGTTGTCTGGCGCTGCCTGGATGGCCAGATTCCCGACGATATCGACGCGGTGGATGCCTGGATGACCACCGGCTCCAAGTACGGTGTCAATGACGGCCTGGCCTGGGTCGACGACCTCTGCGGCTTCGTGGGTCGACTGTGGGAGGCAGGCAAGCCGCTGGTGGGCATCTGCTTCGGCCACCAGCTGATGGCCAAGGCGCTGGGCGGGGAGGTGGTGAAGAGCCCCAAGGGCTGGGGAGTGGGCATGTCGTTCAACCGGGTCGAGTCTCTTGCCGAGTGGATGGCGCCCTGGCAGCCGAACCTGGATCTGCTGGTCAGCCACCAGGACCAGGTCAGCGAACTGCCGCCGCAGACCAGGGTGCTCGCCGGTAGCGACTTCTGTCCCTTCTACCTGATCCAGATCGGCGAGCACTTCCTCGGTGTTCAGGGGCATCCGGAGTTCGCCAAGCCCTACTCGCGGGACCTGATGTTACTGCGCAGCGGGATGGTGGGCGAAGAGCGGGTCCGCGAAGGGTTGGCATCGCTTTCGGCGCCGGTGGACGATACGCTGATGGTGCGTTGGATCTTGAACTTCATGAAGCGTGCCATGGAGGGCAAGGGAGATGACGGCTGACGAGTCCTGGCAATGGCCGATGGCCGAGTTCACCATTGAAACCGCCGGCCTGATCCTGCTCGGTGTCATCCTGAGCCTGAGCATCTTTGCCGATGCGCTGGCCAATCGTACCCGACTGCCGCGAGTCTCGTTACTCGTGCTGGTGGGAGTCGGGGTGGCGATGGTACAGCAGTGGGGGCTGGATCAGCCCGGCGGCCAACCCCTGGCGGGGTTGAGTGAGCCGCTGATCCATGTGGCACTGGTCATGGTGGCCTTTCTGTTGGGTGGTGAGCTGACCTTTAGGCGACTGCGCAATATCGGCGCCCTGATCATGCTTCTCTCATTGACGGTGCTCATGACAGGGATGGCGGTGGTTGGTGTGGGACTGCTGCTGCTCGGCTTTCCGCTGGTGGTGGCAGTCAGTCTTGCCGCGATTTCGGTGGCCACCGACCCGGCCGAGATCAGCGAGACCGTGCATGAGCGAGGAGATACCCGACTTCGTGCCCGCTTACTGTTGGGCATCGTCGCCATCGATGACGCCTGGGGAATCCTCTTCTTCGGGCTGGCCATGGCACTGCTGGGCTGGCGGCTCGCAGGAGATGGTACCCTTGCCTTGCTCCAGGCCAGCTGGGAACTGGGCGGTGCCCTGGTGCTGGGCGCCATCGTCGGCCTGCCGGCAGCCTGGCTGACCGGGCGGCTGAAACCGGGGGAGCCGACACAGGTCGAAGCTATCGCAGTGATCCTGCTGCTGGCTGGATTTTCACTCTGGTTCGAGGTCTCGGCACTGCTCGCGGCCATGTTCGCCGGCGCCCTCGTCGCCAACCTTTCCTCCCATCACAGCCGCTCTTTCAACGAGATCGAGCATATTGAATGGCCCTTCCTCGTTTTCTTCTTCGTGTTCTCTGGCGCCAGCATCGACCTGAGCTACCTCGGTAGTGCCATCTGGCTCACCCTGGCTTATATCGTCCTGCGCCTTTCCGGGCGTTACCTGGGCGGTGTGCTGGGGGGATACCTGGTCCGGCGACAGGCCAGCCTGCCTCATGACATCGGTTTGGCGCTCACCCCCCAGGCCGGTATCGCCATGGGCATGGCCCTGCTGGTCGCCGAGCGCTTCCCCGACTACGGCACCCTTATGCTATCGACGGTGGTGGTATCCACGGTGTTCTTCGAATTGCTGGGGCCCTTTCTGGTCAGGCATGTGCTGCGCTAGGCCGGGAGGCGCCGGGCAGCATTCGGAGCAGGCGCAGGCCGTTGGCTACCACGATCAGGCTGGCGCCCATATCGGCGAATACCGCCATCCACAGGGTGGCATGGCCGGTGAAGGCGAGCGCCATGAACACCGCCTTGAGCCCCAGTGCCAAGGCGATGTTCTGCAGCAGCACCGTGCGCGTGCGGCGTGACAGGCGCAGGAAATGGGCAAGCCGGCGCGGGTCGTCGTCCATCAGGGCCACGTCGGCCGTCTCTATGGCGGCATCGCTGCCAAGCGCGCCCATGGCGAAGCCGATATCGGCCCGGGCCAGTGCGGGGGCATCGTTGATGCCATCGCCCACCATACCCACCGGGCCTCGGGCGGCGCAGGCCTCGATCATGGCCAGCTTGTCCTCCGGCAGCAGCGAACCGTGGGCCTCGTCGATGCCGGCCGCCGCGGCCACCGCGGCCACGCTTGCCGGGTTGTCGCCGCTCAACATCAGCGTGGTCACGCCCAGGCGATGCAGCGCTTCGACTGCTTCACGACTCTCCTCGCGCAGCGGGTCGCCGACGGCAAACAGGGCCAGTGGCCGGGTCTCCTCACCCAGGATCACCAGTGTCTCGCCGCGGGCTTCGTGGTCGGCCAGGTGGGCTTCGAGCGTGTTGTCCGGGGCTGCGAACAGCTGCAACATCCGGCGGTTGCCTAGCCAGACCCGTCGCTCGCCCTGCCTGGCGACCACGCCGCGGCCGGGCAATTCCTGTACGTCGCACAGGTCCAGCGGTGGGACGGCATCCGCCTCGGCGGCGCGCGCCAGGGCTATCGACACCGGGTGCGACGAGCGACTGGCTAGTCCCGCCGCCAGCGAACGCAGCTCGGCACGGGCGGGCTCGTCCAGCGCCGAGTCGAGCGGGTGCCAGGCCCGCTGCGCGGGGCGGCCTTGGGTCAGGGTGCCGGTCTTGTCGAAGGCCATGGTGGTGAGGCGGTAGCCCTGTTCCAGGAAGGTGCCGCCCTTGATCAGGATGCCGGACCGGGCCGCCGCTGCGAGTCCGCTGACGATGGTCACCGGGGTGGAAATCACCAGAGCGCAGGGGCAGGCGATGACCAGTAGCACCAGAGCGCGATAGATGCCCTCCAGCCAGGTCACCCCGAACAGCAAGGGTAGGAGCAGTGCCGTCAGCAGAGCGATGGCGAAGACCGCCGGGGTATAGATGGCGGCGAAACGGTCGATGAAGCGCTGGGTGGGTGCGCGGCCGGCCTGTGCCTGTTCCACGGTATGGATGATGCGTGCCAGAGTGGTGTCACTCGCGGCCCGGGTAGTGCGGTAGAGAAACTCACTGCCCTGGTTGACGCTGCCGGCGAACACGGCTGCACTTGGCGACTTGTCCACCGGCAGGCTCTCGCCGGTGATGGGGGATTCGTCCAGTGTGGGGTGGCCTTCCGTTATGCTGCCGTCCAGCGCCAGGCGCTCGCCCGGTCGCACTCGCACCAGACTGCTTACGGTGACCTCGCTGGCCGGAACGCTGCGAAAGCTGCCGTCGGGCTGGCGCACGCTGGCGCTCTCCGGGGCCAGGGAGAGCAGTTCACGGATGGCGTTGCGTGCCCGGCCCAGTGAGTGCGCTTCGATGCGCTCGGCCAGTGTGAACAGCACCAGGACCATGGCTGCCTCGGCCCACTGGCCGATCAGCAGTGCGCCGGTCACGGCTACGCTCATCAGCGCATTGATATTGAGGGTGCGGTGGCGCAGGGCGATGAAGCCTTTCTTCCAGGTTGGCAGACCGACCAGGCCGATGGCCGACAGGGCCAGCAGGGCGGGCAGCCAGGCTCCGGTCAGCCCCAGCCAGTGGCTTGCCTCGGCGGCCACGGCAAGCGTTGCAGCCAGGCCGAGTTTCCACCAGCTCTCCCGTTCACTGGCGGCGGGCGTGCGCTGGGCCGGGTCCTGGGGCTGCGCCGTCATGCCGGTGGCGGCTATACGTCGCCGTATGGTCTCCTCTTCTGCCTGGCGGTGATGCACGGTCAGCACCCGGCCGACCAGGTCGAAGTCGAGCCGCTCGATTCCCGGTGTATCTTCCAGTGCCCGGCGCAGCAGCGCTTCCTCGGTGGGGCAGTCCATCGCCTCGATATGCAGGCGCAGTGCCTGCGTACCCGGTAGCGAGTCGTTTCGCCTGCTCGGGGAACGGGTAGTCTCGGCTGGTAAGCCGCTCGAGCAGCAGGTACGTTCGGTCATGGTGGGGCTCCGTGTCATCGACTATGATAATGACACACTCTGTAGCCACTATAGGGTCAAGCGAATTGCGAGGTGACCGTGAAGATCGGCGAACTTTCCGCCCGTACGGGCTGCCCGGTGGAGACCATCCGCTACTACGAGCGGGAGGGGCTGTTGCCCGAACCCGCCCGCAGCAGTGGCAACTATCGGCTCTATGCCGAACCCCATGCCGAGCGACTGCGCTTCATCCGTCACTGTCGCACGCTGGACATGACCCTGGACGAGATCCGTACCCTGCTCGACTACCACGACCACCCCCGCCAGCCCTGTAATGCAGTGAACGGCCTGATCGACGAGCATCTGGCCCACGTCGAGGCCCGCATCGAGCAGTTGCAGGCCCTGCGCGAGGCCCTGGCCACCCTGCGCTCGCGCTGCAATGGGGAGATCGACGCCAGCCACTGCGGCATCCTGCAGGAGCTGTCGCAGTCGTGGCAGGGGGAGGCTTCGGACAAATCGACTAACGACAGCCATGTGGCCGGCGCTCACCGTCACCGTTGATCAGTGCCGCTGGAAGACCTGCCTACCCATTGCCCACACTTCATCGGTAGCCCATTCGTCTTCGGCCAACACCAGCAGGTCGGCGTCGCTGCCCGCCTGCAGGCGCCCCTTGCGTGGGAGCTTGAGGGCGTCGGCGGCATGGGTGCTGGCGACGCCGATGGCGCGCTCCAG
>SKVX01000180.1 GCA_007129225.1 Halomonas sp. | reverse complement strand
GGCACCACGGCGGTGATTCGCGTGGCGGAGGCCCGGCGCAGGGCATCCACCATGAGAATGAGCTCGAGCAGGTTGTCGTTGGTCGGCGCGCAGGTGGACTGCAGGATGAACACGTCCTTGCCGCGAACGTTCTCGTTGATCTCGACCGCGATCTCGCCGTCGCTGAACTGCCCGACCGTGGCATTACCCATGCGGGTGTCCAGACTCTCGGCGATCTTCTGGGCGAGTTCGGGATTGGCATTCCCGGCAAAAACCATCAATTTTGACACGCGCATCCACCTATGCAGTGTTGGGGGGCTCTCGGGACTCATCGGCTCGGCACCTCGTCCGCAGCGTCGGATAGTTCGTGACCCAGGCAGGCATCACGATCAGCGGCCCAGAGCAGCATGTAGCGGGGAGAGGTTGAGGCCGCGTGCCATGAATGCCGTGAAGCGGCTGGGCAGGTCGGCCACGATGCGCTTCGCCTCGGCTTTGGTCTCTACCTGGGCGAAGACACAGGCGCCGGTTCCCGTCAGCATGGTCGGTGCGCGCCTGCCCAGCCAGTCAATCGCTTCCGCCACCGGCGGATAGAGTGACCGGACCGTCGACTCGCAGTCATTGTGCCAACTGGGCGCTCCCCCCTGCAGTGCGCGCGCCATGGTAATCGGGGGGGTATCACGTGTCAATTGCGCAGCGCCGAACACCGCCGCCGTGGCGACGGCGACACCCGGGTGAAGCACCACGAACCAGGGGGTGTCCAGGGTCACCGGCGTCAATTGCTCGCCGATGCCTTCGGCCCAGGCAGAACGGCCACGCACGAAGACCGGCACATCGGCACCCAGCGAAAGGCCCAGGGAGGCCAGTCGATCCTGGCCAAGGCCCAGGTCCCATAGTCGATCCAGCCCCAGCAGCGTCGTGGCAGCGTCGGAACTGCCGCCGCCCAGGCCGCCGCCCATGGGCAGGCGCTTGGTCAGGTGGATGTCGGCGCCGAGGCGGCAGCCGGTCTCGGCCTGCAATAGCCTGGCCGCTCGCACGATGAGGTTCTCCTCGGCACGGATGTCGCCCATGATCGGCGACAGGGTGATGCGCTCATCGTCGCGGCGGGACAGCCGCAGGGTGTCGCCGTAATCGAGGAACTGGAACAGCGTCTGCAGCTCATGGTAGCCGTCGTCCCGACGGCCGACGATGTGCAGCATCCGATTGAGCTTGGCCGGTGCCGGCAGGGTCAGCGTCGCCGTCATGGGTCAGTCGTCGAGGACGGGCCGCCAATCGGTGACCACCAGAGTCACGCGCAAGTCGCCGTACTCCATGGTCATGCGGCGGGGCAACCAGAGCGCTTCGACCAGGGTCCAGTCGCGGTAGTCGATCTCCCAGCCGTCCTGCTCCAGGCGTCGGGGGAAGCCGAGTTCATCATGGTCCATCTGGTATTGGCTGTGCTCTGCCGGCAAGCCGCGGATCCAATCGGAGAGCGAGCTGACCGGCAGCGTCCAGCCCAGTTGCTGTTGCAGCAGTGCCTCAGGGGTCTCGGCTTCGAAACGCCCTTCGGAAGTGGTCAGCGAGAAGCGGCCTTCGCGACCCTCCAGCGTGTTGCGGCCGCTGCCGAAGGGGCCGCTGATCAGGATCCGATAGTAGTGGGGGTGCTGGCTCCAGTCGAGGTTGGCACTGGTGTTCTCCTGGGGGGTGCGAAGCCCGGCCTTGCCGGCCAGCATCCAGGTGTCCAGCTCCTCGAGGCGTTCCTGCTGGGCTTCCCACTGGCCTGCCGCACGGTCGGAGTCGGGAGCCGGCATGGGGGCGGCGCAGCCGGCCAGCAGCATCAAGGCCAGGCTCGAGAGCAGTAGTCGCAGGGCATAGGCGTGGTGCGTCATGGCAGTGTCTCGTCAGCGGGTGCGTGGCGGGGAAGTCGATTAGTGGTAGCGATCAGGGTGCCAATTCGGGAATGCGTTCGAGCAGGTCATCGATCACGGGATGTTCTTCGAAGCGTTGCAGTGCCTCGTCGATCATGGAGCGGGCGTCGTCGTGGCGCTCCAGAACCCAGAGCACCTCGGCGAGATGGGCTGCAATTTCCTGGTCGGGCATGGCGGCGTAGGCCCGCTCCAACCAGGGCAGGGCGCGTTCCGGGTCGCCGAGACGGAAGTAGACCCAGCCGAGGCTATCCATGATGGCGCCACTGCCCGGTTCTAGCTCATGGGCCCGCTCGATCAGTTCCCTGGCTTCCTCCAGTCGCCCCTCGATGTTCAGGTCGGCCAGGGTATAACCCAGTGCATTGAGGGCCGTGGCGTTGTCGGGGTTGCGCTCGATGATGCGAGTCAGGTCACGCTCCATGGCCTCGATATCCCCTTCGGACCAGGCCCGCATGGCGCGCAGGTAGAGCAGCTGCTCGTCGTTGGGGGTGCGTGCCAGTTCCAGGTCGAGCAGGGCGTCGGCTTCCGCCGTCATGCCGGCTTCATCCAGCAGTTCGACCTCGAGCATGACCAGGTCGTTGAAGTGGTCCTCGTGGCGCAGCCGTTCGATGCGCAGGAAGGCGCGTGCATCCAGCAGGCGATCATCTTCGATCAACATCCGGGCTGCACGCAGGCGGGCCCTCAGAAAGTCGCCACCCGGTGCGACCTGTCGGTAATAGAGGAGGGCATTGTCGACCTCACCCTCCTGTTCGGCAATGGCGCCGAGCAGGTAGAATGCCGTGGGCGGAGGCTGGTCGCTGCTCACCAAGGGGAGCAGCAGGCGGCGGGCGGCCTCGAGGTGTCCGTCCTCGAGGAACAGGCCGGCCAGGGTCGTGCGGAGCTCCTGGTTGCCCTCATGCTCGTCGAGCAGGGCGTCGGTGTGTGCCTCGGCGGCGACCACATTGCCAAGCTGCAGTTCGGTCTGGGTCAGCAGCAGCAGGAAGCGGGGGTCGTCTGGCGAGATTTCCAGGCCGCGGCGGGCAGCGTCGCGAGCCTTGGTGGTATTGCCGTCATCCAGCGCCAGGCGAGCCCGGGTCATCCACAGTGCCGGCAATTCCGAATGATCACGGGCCAGGGCATCCAGGCGCGCCTCTGCGAGGTGTGATCGCCCTGTGGCAGCCTCGAGTATGGCCATGGCAAGCACCGCATCATGGTGGTGCGGGTGGTCGCCGGCGCCGGGCCGGCTGAGGTGCTCGCTCAATCGCTCTCGCAGGGGGTGGGGAGGGATCCCGGCATCCAGCGCCAGCTCCATGAACAGGGTGAGCTCTCCATGGGCGCCCTGTTCGACCAGCAATAGTCGCTTTTCGAGTGCGCCTACCCAGTCGCCGCGCTGCAGGGCCAGTCCCGCCAGCAGGCGTAGCGGCGCCTCTGCCATCGGCGAGAGCAAGTGCCACTGCTCTACCGCCTCCTCCAGCAGCAGGGGATCATTGCTGAAGCGAGCCGCCAGGGTGGCGCGCTCGGCCAGTTCCGCGACCTGGTAACGCTCGGCCATCGACAGGTAGCCGCGGGTGGCCCGGCGATAGTCGCCGCGCTGACCGGAGAGTTCCGCCACCAGCAGCGTCGAGAAACCCTCGGCATCCAGCCCCCGCTCGATGGGGGGGGCCGAGTCGAGCGGGTCGTCATGGGCCGGCATCAAGTGGGTCAACGGCATGCTTTGGCAGCCGGTCAGCAGGGCGGCGAGACCAAGGGTCGCCAGTCCATGGCGGATGAAGCGTGTCTGAGTCGGGGGCATGCGTATCTCGTCCAGGATGCCAGCTGCCAGCATACCGACTCGGGACCGGTGGGCAAAGGGATCGACGCCATTGTCGGTCCTGGCGCGTGAAACGCCCCTCCCTTGTCGTGCGTCAATTGTCGCTTTTGTGTACATGGCGCCGAGCATGGAAGGCTGTGGTAGAATGCAGCGCCACCAGAGGTGGATTTTCCTGTTCCGTACCGCCTGACGACATCACGCGAAGACGCTTACGCATGACGCTCCTTGCCCTTGGCATCAACCACAAGACAGCCACCGTCGCGGTACGCGAGCGGGTTGCCTTTACGCCGACTCAACTGGAGTCGGCGCTCGGCGAGCTGCGCGGTGTCCCGGAGGTGCGGGAAGCCGCCGTGCTGTCGACCTGCAACCGCACCGAGTTCTATTGCGTCACCGACTCCAGCGGTGAACGGCTGATACTCGACTGGCTGAGCCATTTCCATGGGCTTCCGGTGGATGACCTGACCTCCTGTACCTATCACTACCATGACAATGACGCCGCTCGTCATTTGATGCGGGTGGCCGTGGGGCTGGATTCGATGGTGTTGGGTGAGCCGCAGATACTCGGCCAGCTCAAGGAAGCCTACCAGTCGGCGCGTCTGGCCAGTGGCCTGGGCGGTGAGCTGGAGTTGCTGTTTCAGCATACCTTTTCGGTGGCCAAGCAGGTTCGCACTCGCACCGGCATCGGCCAGAACCCGGTCTCGGTCGCTTACGCGGCGGTCAGCCTGGCCAGCCGGATATTTGACGATTTTGGCCGCTCTCGGGCGCTGTTGATCGGTGCAGGTGAAACCATCGAACTGGTGGCGCGCCACCTGCGCGAGGCGGGCGTGCGCAACATGATCGTCGCCAATCGTACCCGTGAACGTGCCGAGGTGCTGGCCCGGGAGTTCAATGCCGAGGCGATCTCCCTGAGCGAGATTCCCGATGCGCTGGTTCGTTCGGATATCGTCATCTCGTCCACTGCGGCTCCGCTGCCGATTCTCGGTAAAGGCATGGCCGAGCGGGCACTCAAGAAGCGCCGTCACCGACCGATTTTCATGGTCGATATCGCCGTGCCACGGGATATCGAG
>SKVX01000144.1 GCA_007129225.1 Halomonas sp. | reverse complement strand
TCCTTTCGGGGCGGCCGGGCCAGCGGGTCGCACGCCTCAGCGTGGGGCTCAACCTGGTCGTCGTGATCCTCGCGGCCTACCAGCTGTTTCACTACATCGCGGTGGACACCGGGCCCCAGTGGGCGGCCCTGGCGGGTGGCTGGGTCAGCCTGCAGATCGATCCGCTGAGCGCAATCATGGCGCTGGTGGTCTCGGGCATCAGCCTGGTCGTGCACATCTACTCGGTCCGCTACATGGTCGAGGAGCCCGGGTACGGTCGCTTCTTCATGCTGCTCGACCTGATGACCGGGTCGATCCTGCTCATGGTCGTGGCTGGTGACCTGATTACATTGCTGGTGGCCTGGCACCTGATCGGGGTGATGCTCTACTTCCTGCTCGGACACAATACCGAGCCCCCACGCACGCAGCGGTACGCATTCTGGACATTCATTGCCTACCGGCTGGGCGATCTGCCACTGGTCCTGGCGGTGGTGATCCTGTTTCAGACCTATGGCGTGCTGGATTTCCCCACCCTGTTCGAGCGCATCGCCGCGATGCCGGACGCCCGCACGTTCATGGATCTCCCGGTTACCGGCAGCGTGGCCTTCCTGGTGGCCCTGGCTGCCTTCGCCAAGTCGGCCCAGTTCCCGCTGCATGTCTGGCTGCCTTACACCATGGAGGGCCCGACACCGGTTTCGGCCCTGATGCATGCGGGCATCGTGAATGCGGGTGGCATCATCATCAATCGGTTTGCCCCGGTCTTTGTCCACAGCAGCGAGATCCTGCATCTGTTGTTCGTGGTGGGGCTGTTGACGGCGCTGATCGGGTCGGTGCTGATGCTCACCCAGAACGACATCAAGAAGGCGCTGGGCTACTCCACCATGGGGCAGATGGGCTTCATGGTGATGGAGGCCGGCGCCGGGGCCTTTGCCCTGGCGATCTTTCATCTCATCGCCCACGGGGTGTTCAAGGGCACCCTGTTTCTCAACGCGGGGAATGTCATCAATGCCGCGCGCCGGCACGACGGCGTTCCCAACGACCCGCTCTACGACTTCCTGGTCGAGCGCAAGTCCGCTCCAACCCGTCTGCCGTGGCTGATGATTGCGGCGATTACGCTGATTGTGCCGCTGGCCATTCTGGTGATCGTCCATGCCTGGGCCGCACAGGACTTCTTCCAGCAGCAGGGCGCCATTGTCCTGTTGTTCTTCGGCTGGGTGGCGGGTGTCCAGGTCCTGTTCTCCGCCTATCGCCTGGACACCGAGAACCCGCTGCGCATGATGGCGCTGATCATCTTGTCGTTCACGGTGGTCGTGGTGGGCTACGTGGTTGTCGGCCATACCTTCGAGGCCTTTCTGTACCCGGATGCGGCGTTCCGCGCCGCGCTCTACTCGGCAGCCGGCATCCATGAGCTGACCTTCAACATGCTGGTGGTCCTGCTGGCCATCATCATGGTGCTTGGCTGGATGGGCGCCTATTTCACCCGGGTGCGTCGCCCGCCTGCCGACGAGGGCAACGGCAGCACCTGGCTGATCCTGTACTCGCTGTTCTCGCGCGAACTGTATGTGGCCGACGTTTGCGAGCGCGTGACGGCCCGGCTGCTGGATCTCTCGAAGCGCCTGAATGTCTGGTTGAGGTGGAGCTGACATGTCCATTCTCCTGCTGGTCCTCGCGGCATTCTTTCTTCCCCTGTTTCCGGCCAGTGTCGTGTTCAACAGGCTGGCAGCCGCCAATGACCACCTTGGGGTGCGGCTGGCCCTGTTCGTCCTCTGGCCCCAGATCGGGGTGCTGCTGATCCTGTGGAGCGATCTCGCGGTGGCGCCGGGGCTGATCGCGGTCTGGGCGCTGCTCAGCGCGCTCCTGTACGCCTTCCGGATGCTGACCGTGCGGGAAGTGGGCCGCTGGAGCGCCATGCTGGCCAGTTCCGCCTGGCCGCTGGCCTGGCTGTATGCCCTGCAGACGCCGGGTGCGCCGAATCTCGTTGCCTTCACCCTGGCGCTGACGGCCGCACCGGTGCTGATGCTGCTGGTGTGTGCGGCGCTCGCAAGCCGCCTCGAGGCCGCTTACACCGGCCTGCACGGCGGACTGGCCCGGGATCTTCCGCGGCTGTCCGGGGTGATTGTGGTGACCACGCTTGCGGCCATGGCCCTGCCGCTGTTCCCGGGCTTCTTCGCCCTTCTGACTGTGCTGGGCGGGGCGACACTCTGGATGGCGATTGGCATCCTGCTGACCTGGCTGCTATGGAGCTGGGCGGGCGTGCGGCTGCTGGAGGGCACGGTGTTCGGTCCGCGCAGCGGCCCGGTCGCGACTGATCTGAGCCTTCTTGCGGCCTGGGGGCTTGCCCTGCTGATCGGGGTGATCGTGGCCGCCGGCCTGGCCTGGACCGGAGGTGCCCTGTGAATCTTTCCCTTGGACGCCGACTGAAGATCCGGTCGATGGTGCACATGGCCGCCGAGCCGATCCCGAACCTCTGGCCCATGCGCACCTTCATCCACCACAACCCGCTGCACGGGCTGGAGGATCTGCCGTTCCCCGAAGCGGTCGAGCGGGGCGAGGCGCTGTTCCACGGGCGCGGATTCCTGGAGCGGGCCGACTATCAGCGCTGGCTTGCCCTTGGGCGGGTCGATCACGATTCGCTGGAGGCCAGCATGCACTCGGCCCTTGCCGAGTACCCGGCCCTGCAATCGATCGACGGCGACGCGCTGGTCCACGCCCTGCTGACCCGCCGCCGTGATCCGGTAACCTGTCACCGCGCCTTCGCGAGTGTCGATGACGTCGCGGAAACGCTGGCGGGCGCGGTACCGCAGGCGCCGGATGGCGTGAATGTCGAGGCGCTCGCCGACCAGCTGCGCGGAGCATTTCCGCCCGAACGACCGTTTTACGAGGCACTGGACGCGCTGTTCGGTACCCGGACCGGCGAGACGCTCGACGAGCTCCTGATCAAGACCTGCCTGGATTTCTTCGACGAGGGCCAGTCTGCCTGGCAGATGCCCGGCCGGGAGAAGGGGCTGTTTACCGCCTGGAGTCGTCTGGCACGGCGCAATCTGCGGTTGTTTCTGCGCGGGCTGCACGTGCACAGGATCGTGGGGCAGGCCGATTCGCCCGAGGGGATCATCGCCTTCATCCTCGACGAACTGGGCGTCCCCGAGGAGGCCTGGCCGGACCTGATTGCGCGCGAATTGACCCACCTTCATGGCTGGGCCGGCTTCATCCGCTGGCGTGCGACGACCAGCCACTATTACTGGGCCCGGGAGTATCCCGCCGATCTGGTGGACTTTCTGGCCATCCGCCTGGTTCTGGCGCTGGCGCTCGTCCGCGAGCACGCGTTGCGCTGGCGGATGCCCGGCAACCGAACCGAGCTCGATACCCTGATCACCGAGCGCCCGGCCGAGTGCTACCTGCGCCACGAGTTGTTTACCGGTGTGGTGCTCCCGCCGCTGGCCGAGCGCGTCGAGGATGTTGTCGCCCGCGGCCGGCCCGCCGAGGTCGCCACGCTGCTCGGCCGGTATGTGCCGGCCCGGCGCCGCGTCGAGAGCGAGCGTCAGGCCCGGGCACTCGACGATCTGGCGGAACTCGCCGGCATGCCGGAGGCCTTCCGCCAGCTTGACCGGGATCATCTGGGCCGGGTGCTCGACGAACTGGCCGCGTTCGAGAAGCGCGAGGGCATGGTCTGGCTGGAGGCCATGGAGGCGGGGTATCGCCATTCACTGCTCGCCAGGCTGCGTCGGGAGCCGCCCGCGCCGCGTGCCAAGCGGCCGTTCGCGCAACTGCTGTTCTGTATCGATGTACGCTCCGAACGGATCCGCCGCCAGCTCGAGACCATCGGCGATTATCAGACCTACGGCATTGCCGGCTTCTTCGGCGTGCCGGTCAGTTTCATCGCGCTCGGCAAGGGGAGCGAGGACCATCTATGCCCCGTGGTGGTCACGCCGAAGAACCTGGTGCTCGAGGTGAGCACGGGCGCCGAAAAGCTGGATACCGACCTGTACTCGTCGGCCGAGCATCTCCTGCACGACCTCAAGCACTCGGTGCTCTCGCCCTACTTCACGGTGGAGGCGATCGGTCTGTTGTTCGGGTTCGACCTGGTCGGCAAGACCATCGCCCCGCGCGCCTACAATCGCTGGCGTCACAAGATCGAGAACGACAAGCCCTCGACGCGGCTGCTGGTCGACAAGCTCACCCGCGAGCAGGCGGACTCGGTCGTGCGTGCCCTCCAGCGGGTGATCATCGTCGAGGCGATTCACAAGGAATTCGGGATCGAACGAGAGTCGATCACCGATGCGATGATTCGCGAACTGCGTGAGGCGGCGATGGAGAACCACGCGGGACAGACCCAGTTCGCGCGTGACTTCGCCCTGAGCGAGAGCGCGGAGTCCGGGTTTGTCAGCACGTTGCAGGGCGACTATCGCATCAACCGTTCCTACGCCCAGATGCAGCTCGAGCGCCTGGGCCGGATCGGCTTCTCGCTCGAGGAACAGACCTACTTCGTGGCCCAGGCGCTGCGCTCGATCGGCCTGACCGAAGGGTTCTCGCGCTTTGTCATCCTCACGGGCCACGGCAGCCATTCGCACAACAATCCCTACGAGTCGGCGCTCGACTGCGGTGCGTGCGGCGGCAGCCACGGGCTTGTGAGCGCCCGGGTCCTCGCGCACATGGCCAACAAGCCGGCGGTGCGCCGCCGCATACGGGCGCAGGGCATCCACATCCCGGACGATGCCTGGTTCCTGCCGGCGTTTCACAACACCACCTCCGACCAGATCCAGCTACACGACCTGGACCTG
>SKVX01000157.1 GCA_007129225.1 Halomonas sp. | reverse complement strand
ATCGACGCCCGGTTCGAGCCACTGATCGATCTGCTCGAGCGGAGACTGCGGGGCGAACGCCCTCCCGAAGTCCCGCCCGAGATGCCCTGTAAGGTGGTGGAGGCCGAAGGACTTCCCGGCGGTGTTGCCGTGTGAGCCACCACCGCCAATGTCTGCGCTCTCCGCCGAGGCGCCTGTCCCAACGCGGAGCACTCCGTTGAGTTCACCGATGCAGCCAGCAGGCAGAGAGATGGCGGCGCCGAGGTTCGAAGTCGGGAGGATCTTCGGCGTCGCAAAGGCCTGCCATGAAGTGCGGGCAACGGGGATGAAAGCGACACGCCGCCGGTGGGTTCAGCAGGCTGGGGGGCTCGCCGGCAGGCACCTCGCGCTGCCGGCTGGCGTTGGCCGCGTCGGGGTCGGCGATCGCCGCGAGCAGCGCCTGGGTATAGGGGTGCTGGGGGTGATCGAGCAGGTCATCCACCGGGGCGCTCTCCACCACGCGCCCGGCGTACATGACGAAGATCCGCTCGGCGAAGTGGCGCACAGTGGAGAGGTCGTGGGTGATGAAGGCCAGGGTCAGCTCCCGCTTGGCCTGGATTCCCCTCAGCAGGTTGAGAATCTCCACTCGCACCGAGGCGTCGAGCATCGAGACCGGCTCGTCGGCGATGATCATTGCCGGCGCCAGGATCAGCGCTCGAGCGATCACCACCCGCTGCTGCTGGCCGCCGCTGAGCATATGCGGGAACTTGCCGAGGTACTCGTCGGCCGGCGATAGCCGCACCTCCTCGAGTGCCGCGCGGATGCGCTGCTCGCGCTCGTCCCGATCCTTGACCCCGTGAATGATCAGCGGCTCGGCGAGAATCCGCCGCACGTCCAGAAACGGCGGCAGCGCGCCGTAGGGATCCTGCTGCACATAGCCCACCTTGGCGCGATACGCCTTGAGTTCGCGGGCATCGAGCTCAGCCAGCGAGCGCCCATCGAAGCGCACCTCGCCCTGGGTGGGGCGGTGCAGCCCCAGCAGGGTGCGGGCCAGCGAACTCTTGCCGCAGCCGCTCTCGCCGACAAAAGCCACCGCCTCGCCGCGGGCGAGCGCGAAGGTGACACCGTCCACCGCATGCACGGCGCCCGCGCGCAGGAAGCCCCACTGGCGCAGTTCGAACCAGGTGTGCAGGTCGCTGACCGTGAGCAGGGACGCCGATTCTCGCCCTGTGCCACGACCGGGATCCTGGATCGTGGTCATGACGCCCCTCCTTCGGCTCTGCCGCCGTGATCGCGCCGATCATCGTCGAACAGCCAGCAGCGCACCCGCCGGCGTTCGCCGATGCGGATCGACTCGGGGTCCCGGGCACAGGGTGCAAAGCGATGCGGGCAGCGCTCGGCGAATCGGCAGCCGCCGGGGGGATCGAACAGGCTCGGCGGCTGCCCGGGGATCGATTCCGGCCGCTGGCGCTGACGCAGTCGCGGCACGCTGGCCATCAGCATCCGCGAATAGGGGTGGGCCGGCTCGCCGAAGAAGTCTCCGGCATCGGCCACCTCCACGAGCTGGCCGGCATACATCAGTGCCACCCGGTCGGCGAGCTCGCTGGAGGTCGCCACGTCGTGGGTAATCAGGATGAAGCTGGTGCCCAGTTCGTGCTTGACCCGCTTGAGTGCATTCATGATGCTCGCCTGGGTCAACACATCCAGCGCCGAGGTGGGCTCGTCGAGAATCACCAGCTCCGGTTCGGCGACCAGCGCCATGGCCAATACCGCCCGCTGGCGCATGCCCCCGGAGAGCTCGAAAGGGTAGCGGGTCATGAAGTCCGTCGATATGCCGACCAGGGTGAAGACCTCGGCGGCTCGCGCCAGCGCTCGCCCTCGCGACCAGCCGCGCAGCACCCGCAGCGGCTCGGCGACCTGCTGGCCCACCTTGACCACCGGGTTGAGCGCGTTCATCGAGGCCTGCATGACCATCGCCATGCGCGACCACTGCACCTCGCGCCGGAAGCGCTCGTCGGACAGGGTGCCCAGCTCAGTGTCACCCAGCATGATCCGCCCGCCGGTATGGTGGATATTGCGCGGCAGGACCCGCATCAGTAGTTTGGCCAGCGAGCTCTTGCCGCAGCCGGATTCGCCCAGCACCACCAGCGCCTCGTTGCGCCGCAGCTCGAAGCTCACCCCGTCCACGGCGCGCACCACGCCGCGACGGGTCTGGTAGTGCAGCGCCAGGTCGTCCACGCGCAGCAGGGTCGACTCGGGCATCACAGGCTCCTCAGTCGCGGGTTGAAGACTCGGTCCAGGGCGAAGCCGAGCATGGCAAAGCCCAGCCCGGTGAGCATCAGCAGCACCGCGGGCGACACCACCCAGTAGTAGTAGCCGTTGTAGAGCGCGCTCTGGGACTGGGCGTCGTTGAGCACCTTGCCCCAGGTGGGCAGTACCGGGTCGCCCAGCCCCAGCACGGCCAGCGAGGCCTCCAGGAACACGAAGGTGGGGATCAGGGTGACGAAGGTGGGGATCAGCACCGGCAGGATGCGCGGGATCATGTAGCGCATCACGATGCGCAGGTTGCCGGCACCGTAGGCCTGAGCCGCTTCAATGTAGGGCGCCTCGCGGATCGGCAGCAGCATCGCCCGGTACATCTTGATACCGGCGCTGAAGATGCCCAGCACCACCACCACCCCGAGCATCAGCCAGATGCTGGTGGAGTAGAGGGTACCGACCATCACCAGGATCGGCAGCATCGGCAGGATCATGTTCACCTCGGTGAGCCGCTGGATGGTGGCATCCACCCAGCCACGGTACCAGACGCCCACCGCCGCGATGACCAGGGTGGTAATGGTGGTGCCCACCGCCGCCAGCAGGCCGAAGGCCAGCGCCACCGGGGTGCCCCACATCAGCGCCAGGCTGAGCTCGCGCCGCTGGTGGTCGGTGCCGGCGATGCCGTGCACCCGGCCATAGAGCACCAGCTCGGCGTCGATGCCCGCCTGCTCATCGAAGACCACGGCGTCCAGCATCAGCATATAGCGGCCCGTCTGGACCTGCGGCTGTGCGTCACCGTCGCTATCGGGCTGGGCCAGCAGACCGATATGCGGCACCAGACCGCCCAGCCGGCGCTCCAGGGCCCGATCCTGGGAGATCGAGATCCGATGGTCCCGGCCGATGCGGTGACCGCCCAGCATGAATTCACGACCATCCGGTGCCTGCCACAGCAGGCGCGCGAAGGGACGCTGATCGTGCCCCTCGGCGCGCAGGAACAGGTTGATCTCGCTGGGAAAGCCATCGTATTGATAGTCGAAGGCCAGCGCCATGCGCAGGCGGCGCCCGCCCTCGAAGGGCGCCTCCTCGACCTCGGCCGCATCGCTGTCGATCACCAGGGTGCTCGGCTGGCGCCCGCCGACCAGGCGATCGGCCCACAGCGGGCCGGCGTTGACCGGATGCAACTGCCAGGGTTCGCCGCCACGCCACTTCTCCAGCGCCTCGGGGTACGGAATAGCGATCACGGTATAGAGCGACAGCCCCACCAGCACGGCAATGATCGCCATACCCACCAGCGCCGAGGGATAGCGGCGCAGCTCTTCCCAGTGCTCTCGCCAGCGTGCGCCGCTGCTCATCGCCGCCCTCCTTCGATGCGCACCCGCGGGTCGAGCAGTGCGTAGAGGATGTCGAGCAGGAACACCGTCACCGCCAGCAGGTAGGCGAAGATCACCACCCCGCCGATGATCACCGGGGTGTCGCGGTGGCCGATGGCCTGGAACAGCAGCGAGCCAAGCCCCGGCCAGTTGAAAACCTGTTCGAGGATGATGGCGCCGCTCCACAGGCCGATCAGCATCAACAGGAAGCTGGTGATGATGGGCGACAGGGTCGGGCGCAGGATGTAGCGCCGCTCGATCAGGTTCGACGGCAGCCCCTTGGCGCGAGCCATTTCCACGTAGTCCTCGCTGGAGTGGATCAGAAAGAAGGTGCGCCAGGAGTAGATGGAGATGAAGATCGACGACAGGAACATGGCGATAAGCGGCAGCAGCATGTGGCGCAGCACACTGGCGGCGTACTCCCAGCGGTCTGCCGGGGGCGGGGCGGTGACCATGCCGCCGGACGGCAATACCGGCACCACGAAGGCGAAGACCAGGATCAGGAAGATCCCGTAGAACCAGCCCGGTGCCGCCGAGGTGGGTGCCAGGGCGATGACGCTGCGATCCAGCGCGCTGCCGTAGCGTCGTGACAGGAACAGCGCCGCGAACACCGAGACGAAGAACACCAGCAGGTTGGCGCTGCCGAACAGCAGCAGTGTCGCCGGCAACCGCTCGACGATGATGTCGTAGACCTCCCGCGAACCCCGGTCGCTGTGCATCTGCTCGGCGCGCCCCAGGTCGAGGCGCATGGCCCGCTGCAGGTAGTCGACGCTGCGCACCACGAACGGCTGGTCCAGGCGCAGCCGCTCCACCTCCTGGGAGACCTGGCGCTCGATCAGCTCGTTGCGCTCGGTTGACGTCAGATCCTGGAAGGCCGGGTCGGCGCGCACCGCTTCCGACGCCTGGCTGCGGATCTGCACGAGTCGTAGTTCATCCACCTGGCCGCCCATGTTGGCGATGACGATGGTCAGGTAGACGCCAACCAGAACGGTGAACAGCAGCGCCAGTAGCCGCTTGCCGGCGTACAGCAGCATGTACCGCAGGTCACGCAATATGCCGCGCCGGGGCGGCGGGGTCATCGGCGAGTCGTTCATGGCGCCTCCTCCATGCCGCCGGGCGGCACCGTGGCAAACACATGGGAGGCGAAGGCCGGCAATGCCACGCGGCGGCT
>SKVX01000399.1 GCA_007129225.1 Halomonas sp. | reverse complement strand
TTCATCTGCCCAGCAACTCCTGGTGGCCGTTGTTCGCGGCACTGGCCATCGCTATCGTCTGTATCGGCCTGTTGGTTCGAATCTACTGGATAGGGGGCTTCGCAACGCTGGTGGCTGTCGTGCTGCTGCTGCGCTGGTCCTGGGAAAACGGTGGGCATCCCGGCAAGGCGCCCGAAGCGTCGATGGCGCCCAGCGACCCACCGCTTCACTACCACACCATGAACGGCCCCGGCGTATGGTGCATGTCGGTGTCGCATCTGGCCAACGGCTCGCTCTACCTCTCGCTGCTGTTTGGCTGGTTCTACCTGTGGACCGTGGCGCCGGAGTGGCAGATGCCCGACGCATCGCCGCTCTCCATGCCGCTGCTGGTATTGGCAGGTGCGGCGATGACACTGGGTGCCCTGCTACTGGCGAGGCTGGTGCGCAGGTTGCGCCGCCGCGAGGGAGCCGGGCTCGGTCTATTGATGTATGCGGCGGGTGGCCTGGGTACGTTGCAGGCGGCGCTGATCGTGGCGGTTTTTTTTTTTAATGATCCGGCGACCACCGAGACCGCCCATGATGCAATCCTCTTCGTAGCGCTTTGCTACGTACTGATCCTGACTTCCCTGGGGGCGGTGCTGTGCCTCCTGCAGGGGCTGCGCGTAGGCTATGGTTACGTCAGTGTCGACTTCCCCATGGAGCCGGTGGTGGTGCTGCGCCTGTGGTACTACAACCTGGTGGTCTACTGGAGCCTGTTCGTGGCGATCTGGGTGATGCCGACCCTGCTGGGAGGGGCATCATGAAGCACCTGCTGAGACTGACCCATCCCATTCATCTCGTTGGTGGCCTGACCATCTGGGGCCTCTGGTTCGTGGCGATATACGGGGGGCTCTCGGTGGCGTGTGCGGTGGCGCCCCCGGATCCCGAGCGCGACATGTGGACCGGCATCAATCTCGCAGTGGGCCTGTCGACCCTGGGCACCGCCGCCTTGCTGCTGTGGCTGAGCTGGGCCAGCGTCGTGGTCGCGCGCAGCGCGCCGGAAGGTCGCGAGCGCTACTTCGCTCATGTCTCGGCGGGTATCTACCTGTTCTCGGCCGGCGGCACGCTGTTTATCGGATACCCCGTGGTATTTCTGCCTCCTTGTCTCTAGAGGCGATTCATCGAGTGTCATGGCGCGATTCAGCCGGCGTCCCCTGGCTGCTATACTCGCGCCAGGTCGCGGCGATGCACTGGCCGCAAGACGTTCCAGATCCAGGGGGAGTTCCCGATGCAGAATGCCGTGATCCTGATCAACACCGACAAGGGCCAGGTCAAGGCGGTGGCAGAGCGTCTTGCCGACGTCGAGGGTATCAGCGAGGTCTATTCGACCTGCGGCCGCTATGACCTAGTGGCGATCGCCCGCACCCGGGACTTCGAAAGCCTGGCCGAACTGGTTACCGAGCGCCTCAATGCCGTGGAGGGCATTCGCGATACGGAGACCCTCAATGCCATGCAGGTCCATTCCCGTCACGATCTCGAGACCATGTTCTCCCTGGGCTGGTAAGCCAGCGAGCGTTAGCTCACTCCCTGAACACTGAGTGCCGGTGCCGATGCGTGCCGGCAGTGGCACCATCCGGAACGATTCATGGCTCTAGCACGCTCCCGCAGCCGGCGAAGGCGCCGGCGCTCGCCGCTGTCAGGCTGGCGCTCACGCACCCGCCAGTTTGGTATCACCCTCGTTTTCGTCGTCGTCGGCAGCGGCCTTTGGTACACCCAGGAGCAGGAATACCGCGACCAGTTGAGCTGGATGGGGGTTCCCACCTGGGAGAGCCTGACACCCTTGACCGTACACCGTGTCCTGCGCAACGACGGCTTCCTCGTTGGCTGGTCCGACATTCGGGTCAACCCGCTCTGGGTCAGCTACCTGTTGCACGAGGTGGACGAGCCGCGTGCCGGTCCCAGGCCCGGCTTCCGTCGTGACTGGCGTACGCTCTGGCCGGTTGCGGCAGACAGCTATTCCGGTAGCGGCTATGACCGTGGACACCTGGCACCCAACTATGCCATTGCGGTCGTGCACGGGCGCGAGGCGCAGCAGCACTCTTTCCTGATGAGCAATATGTCGCCCCAGCGGCCGGACCTCAACCGCCGCCTCTGGCAGCGGCTGGAAGAGGTGGTGATCGATCACTTCGTGCCGCGCTTCGGCGTGGTGCAGGTGATCACCGGTCCGGTTTTTCCCGAACGCTTCCTCGACAACGTGACCAACCGGGTGGGGCTCGTCGAGATTCCCGAGGCATTCTACAAGATCATTGTCGTGCCGGCCGATGAGCCCATGGGGCTGGCCTTCATCATGCCCCAGGATGTACGCGGCGACGAACCGCTGGACGACTACCTGGTGAGCATCGATGAGGTGGAGGCGCGTACCGGGCTGAATTTCTTCCCGCGACTGCCGGAAGAGGCTGCCGAAGTGCTGGAAGGGGAGGTGGTCGCCGAAGGGTGGGCGTTGGAGGAGGTGGCACGCCTGCCGGGGCGGTTTCAGTAAGCCCTCGGTGATTGGCAGGCACAAAAAAACCGCGCTCATGTCGCGGTTTCTTGGGTGATTCCATTTCGCATCTGTAGATGCTTCAGCCTGCATGACGCAATGTGCTCATTGAGAGCGGTGGTGCCCAGGAGAGGACTTGAACCTCCACATCCTTACGGATACTAGCACCTGAAGCTAGCGCGTCTACCAATTCCGCCACCTGGGCGAACACGAGACTTTCGAGCTGACAAAGCGCCTGGGCGCCTACCCGACCACAGTCTCCCAAGAGAGCGATGGTGCCCAGAAGAGGACTTGAACCTCCACGTCCTTACGGACACTAGCACCTGAAGCTAGCGCGTCTACCAATTCCGCCATCTGGGCAGGCGAGGCGTATCTTACCCAAACTGTGGCCCAATGCAAGGGTAGCGGTCAATTTTTCGCCCGGCGCCCAGGCGGCATGAACGGCGCCAGCAGGTGCTGCCGGCGGGCGAGGAGGGCTCGAGGGCCAGCGTCGTCTGCGCATGCTGGGGGGCAGGAGTTTATCCACCTTTTGGGGTGCACCGATCCTGAAGCCAATAGATGCGCCAAACATGATTTGGATCAGGCCACCGAGGGTCGATAACGATAAATTTTCCCTCATGCAGCGTGCCATATTCCCCCTGAATCAGGCAGGATGAATACACCTTAATGCGCTGATACTCTCTTGGTTGGTCAAGGAGCTCAATGTGCTCAAGTACGCCGTCAGCCTGTCAGGCATCATGGCCGCCATCTGGCTGCTGCTCTCCGGTCAATTGACCCATGCCATTCTGGTCCCGCTGGGGGTGGTATCCGTTGCCCTGACAGTGTACCTGGCGTATCGCATGCGCATTCTGGACCGGGAAGGGCTTCCCATCCATCTGCTGGTCCCCATCCTCAAGTACCTGCCTTGGCTGCTGATGGAGGTGGTGAAGGCCAATTTGGTGGTGGCCCGTCATATTGTCTTGGGGCGCAAGAGCCTGAGCCCGCGAATCTGCCGGCTGGACACCACTCAGGAAACCGATCTGGGCCGAGTGTTTCTCGCCAATTCCATCACGCTGACGCCGGGAACGGTGACCGTCTATGTTCGTGAGAAGGAGGTCTGGTTCTACGCCTTGACCGAGGAGCTGGAGCAGGGTGTTCTGAGCGGTGAAATGGACCGGCGGGTGACTCGACTCGAGGGGGAGTCCTGATGCTGGTTGCCATCGCTCTGGCCGTTCTCTTCAGCCTGGGCTGCGCGCTGATCCGCGCCTACCTTGGGCCGACGCTCTTCGACCGACTCCTTGCGGTCAATGTCGTCGGCAGTCTTACGGTGCTGCTCATTGCCCTGCTTGGCTTCATCGTCGGCCGCCCCGAGTTCATCGACATCGCCATTGTCTATGCACTGCTCAACTATATCGGCGTCGTGGCTGTCCTGCGATTCTTCGAGTCGGGCCGCTTCGGTGCGTCGCGCCGAAGCGGTGAGGAGGAGCCGCCATGAGCCTGGTACTGGATCTGCTCAGCGGTCTGATGCTGGTCAGCGGCGCCATACTGGTGGTGATAAGCGGCGTTGGCCTGCTGCGCTTTCCCGATTTCTACTCCCGTATCCAGGCGGCCGGGATGACCGATACCCTCTGCATGATTCTGATTCTCGGCGGCTTGATACTCCAGACTGATTCCCTGGGGGTTGTCGCCAAGCTTCTGTTTACCCTGGTGTTTCTGTTCTTTACGGCGCCTGCGGCCAGTCATGCACTGACCAAGACGGCGCGGCAGTGCAAGTTGTCCCCCTGGCGGTCCGACAAGGAGGGTGACGCATCGAAGCCTTGATCGACCTCGTATTGCTGGCCTTCATGGCCCTGGTGGCGATTGCCGCGGTGAGGATTCGCAATCTCTTCGCGGTGATCATGCTCACTGGCATTTACAGCCTGCTGGCGGCATCGCTGTTCGTGATGCTCGACGCCGTTGATGTCGCCCTGACGGAAGCGGCCGTCGGAGCCGGGATCATGATCATTCTGATGTTGGCCACCCTGGCATTGACCACCAGTGAAGAAAAAGTCCGCATGACGCGTCAGAACCTGCTGGCTCTGGTGGTGGTGGTGATCACGGGTGGGGCTCTCATCTACGGCACCCTGGACATGCCAAAGGTCGGCGATCCGCAGGCTCCCGCTCATACCCACCTGGCGCCGCATTTCACCCAGCACTCGGTGGAGGAAATCGGCATCCCCAATATGGTGACCTCCGTGCTGGCCAGCTATCGGGGTCTGGATACCCTGGGCGAAGCCGTGGTCGTGCTCACTGCCGCCGTGGCGGTGATTCTGATCATCGGCAGCGGCCGGGCTCGGCAGCGCAAGCGTCGCCGGGAGAAGCCCAGTCGCGGGGAGACGCGTTTGTGAAACATCACATCGTGCTGCGGATCGTTACCAAGATCATGATTCCTCTGATTGTGATCTACGCACTTTATATCCAGTTTCATGGCGAGTACGGCCCCGGGGGCGGCTTCCAGGCAGGCATCATCTTCTCCGCAGGCTTCATCATCTTCAGCCTCATATTCGGGCTGGATGTGGCACAGGAGGCCATACCCCCTGAGGCGGCCCGGTTTCTGGCCGCTTTCGGCGTGGTGCTCTACATCGGTATTGGCCTGGCTTGCATCGCGCTGGGTGGGCAGTTTCTGGAATACAAGGTCCTGCTTGAGAATGATCAGGCAGGTGAAACCCTTGGGATCATCGGCATCGAACTGGGCGTGGGCATTACCGTTGCTGCCGTCGCTCTCACCCTGTTCTATGCCTTTGCCGGCCGGGAGCGAGAGTAATGGAGTGGTTCGGACTCTATAACTACTGGATCGTTGTGGTGCTCATGATGGTGGGGTTCTACATCGTCATTGCCCAAGGCAACCTGATCAAGAAGATCGTTGGACTGAATATCTTTCAGACCTCCGTGTTCATCTTCTTCATCAGTCTGGCCAAGCTGGAGGGGGGGACCGCGCCGATTCATGTGGCGGGCGTGAGCGACTACTCCAATCCTCTGCCTCACGTGCTCATCTTGACCGCCATCGTGGTGGGCGTCGCCCTGACCGCCGTGGGCCTTGCCCTGGTGGTACGCATCCATGAGCTCTACGGCACTATCGAGGAAGATGAGATCCACGCTCAGGACGAGGCGTAGTGATGGGGTTGGTTCAGCTTCATCTGCCGGCATTTCAGGTCATCGTGCCCATGCTGGCGGCACCGCTGGTGATGCTCATGGCTCGTTCGCCCCGCGCTGCCTGGGCTACTGCCACCCTGACCAGCTGGCTCACCCTGGCCATCGCCCTGCTGTTGTTGATCCGCGTCCGGGCTGAAGGGGTCGTGGCCTACCACATGGGCGGCTGGTTGCCGCCGGTGGGGATCGAGTACCGGGTGGATTCGGTCAATATTCTGGTGCTGCTGGTGATCTGTTTCATCAGCGCGGTGGTCATGCCATTCGCACGGCTCAGCGTGGCGAGCGAGGTCCGGGAAGACAAGCATGGCTACTTCTATGCCGCCTTCCTGCTGGCCAATTGCGGGCTCCTGGGGATCGCCATCACCGGTGACGCCTTCAATATCTTCGTCTTCTTCGAGATTGCCGCTCTGGCATCCTACTCACTGATCGCCACGGGCCGCGAGCGACAGGCCGTGATGGCTTCCTACCAGTATCTGATGATGGGGACGATCGGAACCACTTTCCTGCTCATCGGCATCGGCTTTCTCTACATCATGACCGGCACCCTGAACCTGTTGGACCTGGCGGAGAGACTGCCGGCAGTCAATGACACCAGGACGGTACGTGCTGCGCTGGCCTTTATCGTGGTGGGCATCTCGCTGAAGCTGGCACTCTTTCCGCTACACCTGTGGCTGCCCAATGCCTATGCCTATGCCCCGTCCATGGTCACCGTGTTTCTCTCCGCCACGGCAACCAAGGTGGCCATCTATGTACTGATGCGCTTCATCTTCGGCGTGTTTGGCCATGAGCTGAGCTTCAATGTCCTCGGAATGAACCTGCTGCTGATGCCGCTGGCGATGCTCGGCATCCTGATTCCGTCCATCGTTGCCATCTTCCATACCAATATCAAGCGCATGCTTGCCTACTCCAGCGTGGCCCAGGTGGGCTACATCATCCTGGGTATCAGCTTTGCCAGCACCCTGGGGCTGATGGCATCACTACTTCACCTCTTCAATCACGCGATTACCAAGGCGGCGCTGTTCATGGCGCTGGGCTGTATCGCCTATCGGCTCGGCGGCGTTTCGTTGATCCACATGACCGGTGCCGGGCAGCGGATGCCCTGGACCATGACGGCCTTCGTCATTGCAGGGCTGTCCTTGATCGGTGTCCCGCTGACGGCAGGTTTCGTCACCAAGTGGCATCTGATTCTTGCGGCCCTGGACGGAGGGCTATGGCCGATAGCCGTGTTTGTGCTGGGAACGTCTGTGCTGGCCCTGCTCTATGTCTGGCGGGTGGTGGAAGTGGCCTTTTTCCGTGCGCCGCTCAGACGAATGAAGGTACGTGAAGCCCCCTTGTCGCTGCTGCTTCCCACCTGGTTTCTCACGCTGTCCTGCCTCTACTTCGGCATCGAGACATCCCTGCCGGTGGGCCTGGCCGAGCGTGCCGCCGAGGTATTGATGGGAGGCTACCGGTGAGTTCATTCCCGTCCATGGAAGCCACAGTGGCCATTCCGCTCACCCTGGTCATCCCGGCATTGGGGGCTGTGCTGATTGCGCTGAGCGGCCGCCATCCCAATCTTCGCGATGGCCTGATGGTGGCCATCGCAGCGCTGCTGTTCGCCACTGTCCTGCAGATATTGCCTGCTGTCCTGGCGGGCGGGCGGCCTGCCATGACGCTGATCGAATTGCTGCCGGGCCTGAGCATGGCCTTCGAGGTCGAGCCGCTCGGCATGATTTTCGCGCTGGTGGCGTCCAGCCTCTGGATCATCACCTCGCTCTACGCGATCGGTTACATGCGTGGCGCTAACGAGAGCAAGCAGACACGCTTCCATGCCTGTTTCGCAGTGGCCCTGTTCTCGGTAATGGGCATTGCCTTCGCCGAAAACATGTTCACGCTGTTTATCTTCTATGAGGTGCTGACGCTATCCACCTATCCGCTGGTGGCCCACAAGGGCAATCGGGAAGCTCAGAAAGGGGCGCGTACCTACCTGGTGCTGTTGCTGGGGACGTCCATCGGTTTCCAGCTGGTGGCGATTGTCGCCACCTGGTGGCTGGCCGGGTCCTTGAGCTTCACCGCAGGCGGGATCATGGAAGGCCACGTCAGCCACGCCCTGGGGGGGCTGTTGCTGCTGCTCTATGTCTACGGTATCGGCAAGGCTGCGTTGATGCCGTTTCACCGCTGGCTGCCTGCCGCCATGGTGGCGCCCACCCCCGTCTCCGCGCTGCTGCACGCCGTGGCGGTGGTCAAGGCCGGGGTCTTCACCGTGCTCAAGGTGAGCACCTACATCTTTGGTCAGGATTACCTCAGAGAGCTCTGGAGTGCGGACCTGCTGATGTATATCGCCGCCTTCTCCTTGCTGTCAGCATCGCTCGTGGCGCTGCAAATGGACAACCTCAAGGCGCGGTTGGCCTACTCCACGGTCAGCCAGCTCTCCTACATCACGCTGGGTGCGATGCTGGCCCATGAGTTGGCTGCCATCGGCGGGGGTATGCACATCGTCATGCACGCCTTTGGCAAGATCACTCTGTTCTTCTGTGCTGGCGCCATCTACGTGGCCAGCAAGAAGACGAATATCAGCGAGATGGATGGTATTGGTCGGCGCATGCCTTTCACCATGGGTGCCTATCTGCTCGGAGCGCTGGCGGTGATCGGCGTACCTCCCATGGGCGGGCTATGGAGCAAATGGCATCTGGTGCTGGGGGCCGCCGACAGCGGGCAGCTCCTGATGGTCCTGGTCATCATGCTCAGCACGCTGCTCAATATCGCCTATCTCTTGAAGCCGGCAGTGAGGGCGTTCTTGATGCCGCCAAAGGAGGGGGGAAGTCGTGGGGTCAGGGAGGCACCGTTGCTGTGCGTGGTGCCACTGTGCATCACGGCGCTGGGCTGCATGGCGCTGTTTCTGGCGGCGGACCCGCTACGCACGATGCTAGGCGGCATTTTTGGAAATTGATATCAAAGAACCGGGGGTTACATGCTCGTCAAACTGCTCGATCGACTGGTACGCAATGCCACACGGTTGAAACGGACGCTGCTGGCTGCCATGGCGGCATTGGTGATCGCGGACCTGCTGATCCCTTCCGGCTATGATCGCTTTGCCTGGGAGGCCTGGGGGGGATTCGGCGCCCTGTTCGGGGCTCTGGCATGCCTGATTCTCATCGGCTTGGCCAAGGCATTGGGCCTGGGGCTGGTCTATCGTCGGGAAGGGTACTACGACGATGAGCTGACGCCATACCAGGCGCTCGATGAAGCCACCGAAGAACGCGGTAGAGCCGACCTGACTTGAGCCGACTTATAGGAAATAGCCGTCATGCATGAGTGGTTCGTGATCGACTGGCCTCTTGTCGAGTGGCTCTCACCCTCCCTGCTGCTGATCCTCGGCGGGTTGCTGGTGTCGCTTCTGCGTGGGGTGCTGCAGAAGCTGGCCCTCTTGGCTGTGCCCGCGCTGGCCCTTCTCGCCGTGCTTGGCACCGCTCCGGGCACCCATGCCAGTTTTCAATTCCTGAACATGGAGTTGATCCTGGGTCGGGCGGACGCACTGAGCCTGGTTTTTGCCCATGTGTTCGCCATCATGGCGCTGATCGGCGCCATCTATGCTCTCCATGTGCGTGACACCGTCCAGCACGTGGCCGGCTTGATGTATGCCGGCTCTGCCATGGGCGTCGTGTTTGCCGGTGACTTGGCCACGCTGTACATCTTCTGGGAGCTCATGATGCTCTCATCGGTGTGGCTGATATGGCGAAATCGCCGGGCCGCCTCGCTGGCGGCCGGCTTCCGCTACCTGATGGTACATGCGGTCAGCGGCGTCCTGCTGCTGGCCGGCATCGTGATTTATTACACTCAGACCGGGAGCCTGAGTTTCAATGCCATCGAGACCGGTAGCCCCGCATTCTGGCTGATCCTGATCGGCTTCATGATCAATGCCGCCGTGCCTCCTCTGCACGCCTGGCTCACCGACGCCTACCCGGAGGCCACGGTGACCGGGGCAGTATTCCTGTGTGCCTTCACCACCAAGACGGCGGTCTACACCCTGATGCGGGGGTTTCCCGAAACCGAAGTGCTGATCTGGCTGGGAGCGGTCATGACGCTCTGGGGGGTCACCTATGCGGTTCTGGCCAACAATATCCGCCGGTTGCTCGCCTATCACATCGTCAGCCAGGTCGGCTTCATGGTGGCCGGCATCGGCCTGGGCACCGCCATGGCACTGAACGGCTCCGCGGCCCATGCCTTCACCCATATTCTGTACAAGGCACTGCTGTTCATGAGTGCCGGGGCCATCATCCAGATGACTGGGCGCACGAAACTTACCGAGCTGGGCGGACTGTACCGCTACATGCCGCTGACGTTCGTTTTCTACATGATCGCCGCATTCTCGATTTCAGCACTGCCGCTGACGAGCGGCTTCGTCAGCAAGACGATGATCCTCGAGGCCTATGCAGACCACCAGGCAGCGCTTATCTGGCTGATGCTCTCGCTGGCGTCGGCAGGCACCTTCCTGAGTGTGGGCCTCAAGCTGCCCTGGTTCGCCTTCCTGGGGCGTGACAGCGGGTTGCGCCCCCGTGAAGCGCCGGCCAACATGCTGGTTGCCATGGGAATTGCGGCTTTCTTTTGCATTTTCATCGGCGTATACCCGCAGTGGCTGTACCAGATGCTGCCGAATCAGCCGGTCGGCTACAACGCCTATACGCTGGCTCATGTGTTCTGGGACCTGCAGCTTCTCTCCTTCGTGGGCCTGGTCTTTTTCGTTCTGCTGAAATTCATGACGCCCAAGGACAAGATCACCCTCGACACGGACTGGTTCTATCGCGTGGCGGCTCCGCACGCCGTCGGCTTGATCCACCGCCATGGCGCCAGCACATGGCGCAACCTGCTGGCTGCCATGCGCTGGCCCTTGCGCCGCATCGTCGCCCAGGCCCTGCGTTATCATGGTCCAAAGGGCATTCTGGCGCGCACCTGGCCCACCGGCAGCATGGTGCTCTGGGTGGCCGTATTGCTTACCGTTTCGCTGCTGCTCTACTACATCTGATCCGCATGAAACCATCCGCGATTGCGTTGCGGTTTTCCGATGTAGGACCGGATCACGCCGCCATGGTTGGGCCAAGCCGGTACCGGCGCTATACTGCGCCCATGACAATAGACCCTAATAGCAAGACCCTACGCCCGCGGCGCACTGCCTGCGCCCCCACGAGAACGCTGTCCCCGATGTTGCCAAGGATGCCCTACGCATGACCCACTGGACGCTCAGCGACGACCCGCACGCCAGCCGCGAGGCCCATAAGTACGACAAGCCCGCCCCCAGCCGAGAATACCTGCTGGCTCGAATGGAAGAGCACGGCAAGCCGGTTACCCATGAAAACATGAGCCGCATGCTGGGCCTCGACGATGAGGAGCTCCAGGAAGCGGTGCGCCGTCGGCTGGCCGCCATGGAGCGCGACGGCCAGGTGCTGCGCAACCGCGCCGGCGCCTACGCGCTGATCGACAAGCTGGACCTGATCAAGGGCAAGGTGCTTGGCCATCGTGATGGTTTCGGCTTCCTGCTCCGCGACGACGGCAAGAAGCCGGACCTGGTCCTGCCGCCACGCCAGATGCGTCGTGTCTTCCATGGCGATGCCGTGCTGGCGCGAGTCAGTGGCCGCGACCGAAGAGGACGCGACGAGGCGACCATCGCCGAGGTGCTGTCGCGCAATACCCAGACCATCGTCGGCGTCTACCGCGCCAATACCTCCGAGTTCGGCGTGTTGATTCCGGAGAATCCGCGCATCACCCAGGAAGTGATCATTCCCCACAGCGCCTGTGGCGGCGCCAAGGATGGTCAGGTGATCTCGGCGAAGATCGTCCAGCAGCCCGAGACACGGGTGCAGCCGGTCGGCGAGGTGGTCGAGGTGCTCGGCGAGCGAATGGATCCGGGGATGGAGATCGACATCGCCATCCGCAGCTACGAGATCCCCGCCGAGTTCCCGCCGGAAGTGCAGGACCAGATTGCCGGCATGTCGGCGGAGGTAGTGGATGCCGACAAGCAGCATCGCATCGACCTGCGCGATGTCCCCTTCGTGACCATCGACGATGAGTCGGCCAAGGACTTCGACGACGCCGTCTGTGCCTGGAAGACCAAGTCGGGCAGTTGGAAACTGCTGGTGGCCATCGCCGACGTGTCCCACTACGTTCGTCCCGGCAGCGCCCTCGACGAGGAGGCGATCACCCGCGGCAATTCGGTCTATTTTCCCGGCCAGGTCGTGCCCATGCTGCCGGAGCTGCTCTCCAACGGGCTCTGCTCGCTGAACCCCAGCGTCGATCGGCTGGCGCTGGTCTGCGAGATGAACATTTCCCAGTCCGGTGCCATCAGTCGCTATCGCTTCTACGAAGGGGTCTTCCAGTCACATGCGAGGCTGACCTATAACAAGGTCGCGGCCATTCTCGACGAGCAGAGCAGCGAGGGGAAGACCCTGCGCGAGGAGTATCGAGCCCTGGTGCCTTCGATACAGAACCTGCATTCGCTCTATCGGCTGCTGCGCGAGGCCCGCGTGGCCCGTGGCGCCATCGATTTCGAGACCACCGAGACGGCGATTCTCTTCAACGAGGAGCGCAAGATAGAGAAGATCGTGCCGCGCTCGCGCAACGATGCCCACAAGATCATCGAGGAGTGCATGTTGGCGGCCAATGTGGCCACCGCCCGCTTCCTCGACAAGCACGACCTGCCGGCGCTGTACCGCATCCACGAGAAGCCCTCGCCGGAGCGTCTGGACAAACTGCGCCTGTTCCTCAATGAGCTGGGGCTTTCGCTGGGCGGCGGCGACGACCCGAGCCCCGAGGACTACCGTGACCTGGCAGAGGTGATCAAGGATCGCCCCGATTCCGATGTGATCCAGACGGTGATGTTGCGCTCCATGAGCCGGGCGGTCTACTCGCCTCATAACGAAGGCCACTTCGGACTGGCCTATCCGGCCTATGCCCATTTCACCTCACCGATCCGTCGCTATCCGGACCTGCTGGTGCACCGGGCCATCCGCTCGGTGATCCGCGGGCCGCGCCAGACCGCCACGGTGCTGCGCGCCGAAGGCGGCAAGGTGGAGCCGCCCAGCAAGTGGTGTCCCTACACCTTCGAGCAGATGCTCGGGATGGGGGAGCACTGCTCCATGACCGAGCGTCGCGCCGATGACGCCACCCGCGACGTGGAGGACTGGCTGAAGTGCGAGTTCATGTCCGACAAGCTCGGCGAAGTCTATGAGGGCACCATCGCCTCGGTGACCCAGTTCGGCATCTTCGTGCGCCTCGATGAGGTCTATGTGGAAGGCCTGGTGCACGTCACCTCGCTGCCCTCGGACTATTACCACTACGAGCCTGAAAAGCACCGCCTCAAGGGCGAGCGTACCGGTATGAGCTACCGCCTCGGGGACGGTGTCACCGTGCAGGTGGCGCGTGTCGACCTCGACGATCGCAAGATCGACTTCGCGCTGGAGGACGAGAAGCCGCGACCCAAGCGGCAGCCGCGCAAGCGTCGTGGTGCCGGCGATCCCGACGGCGCCAGATCGCCGGCTGCCGGCAGCGGTAAGCCCGATGCCAAGGCCGGCAAGGATGATGCCAAGGGCGGCAAGGGCAAGGGTGGCAAGCGTCGCCGCGGTCCGCGCAAGCCCAAGGCACGCAGCTGATGGCAGTCGAACGCAAGGGGCACCGCCAGCCAGCTAGTGGGCGGCCCGATACCCGGGAGCGCCGCAAGGGTGGCAAGCGGCAGGCCCAGGGTGCGGGCGGCGTGCCGGGTGGCCTTGATGCCGTCTTCGGCGTGCATGCCGTGCATGCGCTGCTCGATCGCGGTGAAACGCCCAGGGAGCTCTGGGTGCAGGAGGGCGATGCCGAGCAGCGCCTGGCCGAGCTGGTCGTGAAGGCTCGCCGGGGTGGGGCGCGCGTCACGGTGCGTCCCCGTGATGAGCTCGAGCGCCTGGCATCGGGCGCCTCGCATCAAGGGATCGTGGCATTCTGTCCACCGCTAAGCGCCGAGGATGAGGCCTCACTCTGGTTCAAGCTGGAAGCCTGGCCACTGGAGGCGCCACCGCTGCTACTGGTGCTGGACGGGGTGACCGATGTGCATAACTTCGGCGCCTGCCTGCGCAGCGCCGATGCCGCCGGTGCCCACGGTGTCATTGTGCCCAAGGACAAGTCGGCTCCCCTCAACGCCACGGTACGCAAGGTGGCCAGTGGGGCGGCGGAGAGCGTTCCGGTCTATCAGGTTACCAACCTGGCCCGCGCACTGGCCCGGCTCAAGTCGCTGGGTGTCTGGGTGCTGGGCACCGCCGGGGAGGCCGAGACTGAGCTGTTCGATGCCGATTTCAGCGGTCCGGTCGCGCTGGTCATGGGCGCCGAGGGCAAGGGCATGCGTCGGCTGACCCGTGAGGCCTGCGACACCCTGATCAAGCTGCCCATGGCCGGCAGCGTTTCGAGCCTCAACGTCTCCGTGGCGGCGGGGATCGGCCTCTTCGAAGCCGTGCGTCAGCGGCGTGGCGGCCAGCGCTAAGTGCATCCCGGCAGCAGCGTCCTTGCAAGTGGCGCCCCAGCTCTCTAGAATGCATGCGCCCGTTCCTGTGTGAGCGGGCGCTTCCATTTGACTATCACTCCTTGCTTCCCCTGAAGGCCCGAAGCGGCCTCACGCGGAAGCTGACAACCCGCAAGGAGACTCCATGCGTCATTACGAAATCGTGTTCATGGTCCATCCGGACCAGAGCGAGCAAGTGCCGTCCATGGTCGAGCGTTACTCCAGCATCGTCACCGAAAGTGGCGGTACCGTGCATCGCCTGGAGGACTGGGGCCGTCGTCACCTGGCCTACCCGATCAACAAGATTCACAAGGCTCACTACGTGCTGATGAACGTCGAGTGCAGCGGCGAGACCCTCGATGAGATCGAGAACATCTTCCGCTTCAACGACGCCATCATTCGCAGCCTGGTGGTGCGCTGCAAGGAAGCCATCACTGAAGCGTCGCCAATGATGAAGCCGGCAGACGACAAGCGTGTTCGTCGTGACGACAGGTCACGTGACACCGAAGAAACTGCCGAAGCCAACTGATCCGCACCGCCTGAAGGAGTCTTTACATGGCACGCTTTTTCCGCCGTCGCAAGTTCTGCCGTTTCACCGCCGAAGGTGTGAAGCAGATCGATTACAAGGATCTGGACACGCTCAAGGCCTACGTCACCGAGACCGGCAAGATCGTTCCCAGCCGGATCACGGGTACCAAGGCCCGCTATCAGCGCCAGTTGGCGACTGCCATCAAGCGCTCGCGCTTCCTGGCACTGCTGCCTTACACCGATAGCCACCAGTAAGCCGCCTGACCGATGCTACCGATTGCCCGCTGGTTGATGCGCGGCACGCCCTATGCCGCTGGCGGGGCTGCCTTGGCCGCCATCATTCCCTGGCTGTTCTGGTTCAGTGCCGCCATCGTGGCACTGGCGACCCTGCGGCGGGGGCTCGCTCCGGCGCTGCCCGTGCTCGTGGCGGCTTCCGTACCGGCCGGATGGTGGTGGACCCAGGGAGATGCCATACCGCTGGCCAGCGTACTGCTGGTCACATTGATGGCGGTGGTGCTGCGAGAGCGCATGCGCTGGAGCGAAGCGCTGATCGTCGGCACCCTTGCCGGGGCGATGATGATCCAGCTAGGGATCTTCGTTCCTCCGGGGGGCACCGAGCAGTTGCTCGAGCAACTGCGGCAGGGCTCGGCCGAGATCGATCGTATGCTCACCGAGCTGGCCCGTCATGGGTACGATACCCAGGAGCTGGCTACCTTGCTGATCGGTGGTGTCACCGGTCTGGTAGTGCTGGTGGCCGCTATCGGCTGTCTGGCCCTGGCGCGGGCCTGGCAGGCTGGACTCTACAACCCCGGCGGTTTCCGGGAGGAGTTTCACGCCCTGCGGTTCACGCTGCGTGAGCTGGTCGTGTTGGTCGTGCTGGGCGTGGTGGGCATGGTGCTGGGTATTCCATCACTGAGCCTGCTGGCCTGGGTGCCGCTGCTGGTGGCCGGTATTGCCCTGGTGCATGGTTTCATCGGTTTGAAGGGCATGAACGGGCTATGGCTGATCGCTTTCTATCTACTGCTGATCACCACCTGGCCCATGATTCTGATCGTGCTGCTGGTGGCCTTTATCGATGTGTTCGCGGATTTCCGCAGCCGTCTGGCCCCCCGTGGCGACTGACAAGAGGTTGACGAGATGGAAGTCATTCTGCTCGATAATATTGGCAAGCTGGGCGGTTTGGGCGACAAGGTCGCCGTCAAGCCTGGTTATGGCCGCAACTACCTGGTTCCCTACGGACTGGCCGTGCCGGCCACCAAGGACAACGTGGAAGCCTTCGAAGCGCAGCGCGCCGAGCTCGAGGCCCAGGCCGCCGAGCGCAAGGCCGAAGCCGAAGCGCGTGCCGCCCAGCTCAACGAAATCGAGCTGTCGCTGGTTTCCAAGGCCGGCGAAGAGGGCAAGCTGTTCGGTTCCATCGGTCCGCGCGACCTGGCCGAAGCACTGGGCCAGGCCGGCATCGACGTCGCCAAGAGCGAAGTTCGCATGCCGCAGGGTCCGATCCGCCAGACCGGCGAGTACGACATCGAGCTGCACCTGCACGCCGAAGTTGATGCCACCGTACGTGTCGTGGTGATAGCCGAGTAATAGGGTTCTCGTTCACGCCGTTCGCCAAGGGGCGCGGGGATCATCT
>SKVX01000086.1 GCA_007129225.1 Halomonas sp. | reverse complement strand
TGCGCGCTACATGCTCTGGGCGGCGCTCCAGGACCCCAACCCGGTGCTGATCTTCGAGCACGTGCTGCTCTACAACCGCGAAGGCCGGATGGCGTCCTGTCCTCAGGGCGTGGATATCCACCGTGCCGCCATTCGCCGCCCGGGGCGCGACCTCAGCCTGATCACCTATGGCGGCAGTCTGCCCAAGACCCTGGAGGCGGCCGAGGCCCTGGCCGAAGAGGGTATCGATGCCGAGGTGGTGGACCTGCGCGTGCTGCGCCCCCTGGATACGACAACGCTGATCGAGTCGGTCAGCCGCACCCATCGCGCCGTGATCGTCGACGAGGCGTGGAAGACCGGCAGCCTGGCCGGTGAGATCGCCGCGATCCTTGCCGAGCAGGCCTTCTGGGCGCTGGACGCACCTATCGAGCGGGTCTGCACCGACGAGATTCCCATCCCCTACGCGCAGCACATGGAGAACGCTGCGCTGCCCCAGGTGGCGGATATCCTGGCGGCGTCCCGTCGCGCCATGGGAGCCGCGCCGTGAGCGATTTCGTGATGCCGTCGCTGGGGGCCGACATGGAAGCGGCCACCCTGGTGGAATGGCTGGTGAAGCCGGGTGACCGGGTGGAGAAGGGGCAGATCATCGCCGTGGTGGAGACCGCCAAGGGCGCCATCGACGTGGAAGTCTTCGAGAGCGGCGTGGTCGAGGAGTGCTACGTGGAGCCGGATACCAAGGTGCCGGTGGGTACGCCCCTGGCCCGTATCGGCAGCGGCGACCGAGTAGTCGCCGAGCGTGCCGGCCCCGTGCCGGAGCCTGCCCTCGAGACCAAACCCGCAGCAGTAGAGACAGCAGTTCCCGAGTCGGCTGCGCTATCGCCCCCAATTCCGGAGCCCCCGCCAGCACCAGGTACCGAGACTGTTTCCACCGTCGTGCCCGAAGACGGCCGTCTAGCGGCCTCGCCGGCCGTACGTCGCCGTGCGCGCGAACTCGGCGTCGAGCTTGGCAATATCAGCGGCAGCGGCCCAGGTGGCGCCATCGTGCTGCGCGATCTCGAGCGCGCAGAGGCCGGTGGGACCCGGCCCGAACGCCAGCGGGCCGGATTCGACCGCGACGAGATGCGCCGGGCCATCGCCGCGTCCATGAGCCGTGCCAAGCGAGAGATTCCCCACTATTACCTGGCCACCACCCTCGACCTGCATGCCGCCGAACGCTGGCTCGAGGAGTACAACCGAGAGCGGCCGCCAGAGAGCCGTCTTTTGATGGCCGCGCTGTTCATGAAGGCGACCGCCCGGGCCCTGTTGCGCTACCCGGACCTCAACGGCCATTACGACGAACGGGGCTTCCACCCGGCCGAGCGCATCGACCTGGGCATGGCCATTCACCTGAGGGGCGGCGGCCTGATCGCCCCGGCGCTGCAGGGTGCCGAGGCGCTGGCCCTGCCGGCGCTGATGACCCGACTACAGGACCTGGTGCAACGCGCCCGCCGCGGCGGCCTGCGGGCCTCCGAGATCGGCAGTGCCTCGGCCACGGTGACGGCTCTGGGCGAGCGCGGTGTTGACTCCGTCTACGGGGTGATCCACCCGCCCCAGGTAGCCATGATCGGCTTCGGCAGCGTGCGTCGGCGCCCACTGGCGGTAGACGACATGCTGGCGATTCGCCCGACAGTGGACGTCAGCCTGGCTGCCGATCACCGGGTCTGCGATGGCCACCTGGGCGCCCTGTTCCTCAACGAAATAGACGCCCAACTGCAACACCCGGAGGCACTGTGAACAGAGACCAACTACGCGCCATCGTACTCGAGGAGCTCTCGACCATCGCCCCGGACATCGATATCGCCCACCTCGATGACGGGGCCCGGCTGCGCGACGAATACGACCTCGATTCCATGGACGCCCTGAACCTGCTGACCGCCGTGCACCAGCGCCTGGGGGTGAACATTCCCGAGAGCGAGTACGCCCGGATGCACAGCCTTAGTGCGCTGCTGGACTACCTGGAACCGCGACTCGACGAATGAAGAAACCCGCCTGCTACTTTCACCAGCACTGGCGCCACAACCTGCCGAAATACGTGCGTAATCAACGAGAGCGAGCCGGCCCTTCGTGGCGAGCAATCCGTCACAAGAGGCCAGCTTCGTTCGTGCATGCGTTGGCATTGTAATCAACGTTGCGGTTGCTTACGTTGAGTAGTAGGGATATCTAACATGAGCAGGAAGGGCGCAGGGGGCTGCCATAATCGGATGATGCGAACCATCATTACTGCCACCGTGGGTAACGAGGGCCGCCTGCAATCAGGAGCCTATGGGTGAATGCGGCTTTCTGTCTGGAAGCGAGGCGCCTGGCAGAGCGCTGTCTGCTTTTCTGCCTCTGCGCTGTCGTCTGGCTGCCAGCCGCCGCGCAGCAGTTGCGTATCGGGGTCTACGAGAACGAACCAAAAATCTTCACCGATGCCGCGGGTGAAGCCGCCGGCATCTTCATCGACCTGGCACGAGAGCTGGCGGAGCACGAAGGCTGGACACTCGAGTTCGTGAACTGCGAGTGGGATGCCTGTTTACAGGCAGTGCAGCGCGGCGAGCTCGACCTGCTTCCCGATGTGGCCTATTCAGATGAGCGCGCACGCACGCTCGACTTCCATCGGGAGTCGGCCCTGCACAGCTGGTCGCAGCTCTACGGCCGGGAGGGCTCGGGGCTGGTTTCGCTGTTTCAACTCCAGGGCAAGCGAGTCGCGGTTCTGCGCGATTCCGTGCAACACGATATCTTCGAGGAGATGACGGGTGCGTTCGGTATCGCAGTTGAGATCGTGCCGGCTATCGACCTGGCACAGGCGTTCGCGCTCACGGCCCGCGGCGAGGCGGACGCTGCAATAGCCAACCATCGCTATGGATCGTTGCATAGCCCGAGTCACAGGCTCGTACCGACACCGATCGTCTTCAACCCCGCTCAGCTTTTCTTCGCCACCGGCATCGGCCGCCACCCTGAGGTCCTCGCCGCCATCGATCGTCGACTGGTCGAATGGCGTCGGGACGACACCTCGCCCTATTACGAGATTGTGCGTCGATGGGAAGCGTCGCTTCGCCAGCCACTGGTGCCCGCCAGCTTCTGGTGGGGGCTGGGTGGGGCGTTGATGCTGATGTTGCTCGCCCTGGCCGCCGCTGCTTGGCTGCGACACGAGGTGGCCGTGAAGACCCGCCATTTGCGCGAAAGCGAGCGTAAGCTGGCCACCATCCTGGATACCGTGGGCGCTTATATCTTTATCAAGGACACAGCATTACGGTACGTCTACGCCAATCGCTCGATTCAAGAGCTGTTTAACCGGCCAGTGCAGGACATCATCGGTAAGGGGGACGAGGCGTTTTTCGATGCGGCCACGGCCGAGAGACTCCAGGCCGATGACCGCCGGGTAATCGCTGTTGGCCGGGAGCTCACGACGGAGGAAAGCATCACCAGCGCCGATGGCGACATGACGCGCACCTACCTGTCAGTGAAAATTCCACTCCGTGATTCCCGTGGGCGCATCTATGGTCTTTGCGGTATTGCCACCGACATTTCAGAACGCAAGCGCAACGAGGAGGCCATCTATCGACTGGCGTACTTCGACTCCCTCACCGGCCTGCCCAACCGCAGCTTGATGATGAAACAGTTGCGTGGAGCCCTATCGACAGATGAGGGGGCGACGGTACAGGGGCTGGTTTACATCGACCTGGACGATTTCAAGGACCTCAACGACCTCCATGGGCACAAGGCGGGCGACGACTTGCTGTGTGAGGTGGCGCAGCGGCTCAGCGACCAGCTGGAAGAAAGCGGTGATGAGCTTGCGCGCCTGGGGGGCGACGAGTTCGCGGTATTGCTGAAGGGTTTGTCCCCAGACCCTGATCAGGCCTGCATGCAGGCCGAACGGCTTGCACAGAGGATGTTGGCGACCCTGAGCGAGGTTTACAGCCTGGGCGACTTCCGCCACCACGGTTCGTGCAGCATTGGCGTCGCACTGGCCGAGGAGTCCGGCGAGGGTGCCGCCGAGGAACTGCTCAAGCGCGCTGAGCTTGCGATGTACCAGGCCAAGCAGGCCGGGCGGAACACGGTGCGGTTCTTCAGTGCCGAGGTACGTGCTGAAATCGCCGCACGTATCCTCATGGAGGCGGATCTAAGAACGGCCCTGCAGAAAGAACAGTTTCGCCTGGTCTATCAACCGCAGATCGATGCTGAGCAGCGGATCATCGGCGCTGAGGCGCTGGTGCGGTGGGATCATCCGCAGCGGGGCGAGATTGGCCCGGGGGTGTTCATACCGGTCGCTGAGAGCTGCGGGTTGATCCTCGGCCTGGGGCGCTGGGTACTGAGAACGGCCTGCCGCCAGCTTGCGCTCTGGGAGAAGGACACTTCCATGGCGCACCTGACCCTGGCGGTCAACGTCAGCACCCGGCAGTTTCGGTCAGCGGGCTTCGTCGACGACCTGCTTGCGATCATCCATGAGTCGGGCGCTGCGCGCAGCCGCCTCAAGCTGGAGTTGACCGAAACCGTACTGATCGAGGATCTCGAGGAAGCGGCAGCCAGGATCACCGAACTCTCCAGGCTCGGTATCAGGGTCGCCCTGGACGACTTCGGCACCGGCTACTCTTCATTGGCCTACCTGAAGCTCTTGCCATTGTCACAGCTCAAGATCGACCAGTCCTTCGTCCGAGATGTGTTGAGCGATCCGGCAGCGGCGGCGATTGCGCGGTCGATCGTGGGGCTCGGCGAATCCCTGGAAGTCGAGGTCATTGCAGAAGGGGTGGAGACCGAGGCGCAACTGAAGTACCTAGCCGGCATCGGCTGCAGACTCTACCAGGGTTACCTGTTCGGGCGGCCCGCCGAGGTGGCGACACTGGAACGACTTGTGGGCCGGCTCCAGCAACAAGCGCCTTGAGCTACCGGCAGCTTGGTTTCCAGTGAGAGCATCAGGAATATCTACGGCAAGGTGCTAAAAAAATCAGTCCTTGATCCGGGCTTCTTTCGAATAGTGTTGTATTTGGTCATTGAGACCGCCTAGTTTGGCGATACCCATCCGAGATCGGGGCAGTCGATGCAATGAAAGAGATCCGAGTCAACCATGACCCCGCTGAACTGCGCCTGATGCTGGATTATCTCGGTGTCGCTGCTTTCGTGATCGATGTGGTCTCCGTCGATGAGTACCGTCTGGCCGCGATCAACGCCCGTCACGAGATGCACAGCGGGATGCAGCATGAAGAGGTTGCCGGGCGCAGTGTGGATGAGCTGCTTTCGCCAGCAATGGCAGCCAGCGTCAAGGTCAATTACCGCCGCTGTGTCGAGAGCAAGGCCGTCACGGATTATCAGGAGATGCTGGATCTTCCCATCGGCAGGACATACTGGCTGACCAATCTCGTACCCTTCGTTGATGAGACCGGCTCGGTCAATCGGATGCTGGGAACGGCTTACGAAATCAGTGACCAGGTGCACCTCGAACTCGAGGCACGTTACCAATCCACCGTGATGAGCGCCTACCTCGATGAATCCCCAGACGGCATCCTGGTGGTGGATGCCAACAACCGGATCAAGACATGGAACCGCCGTTTCCTGGAAATATGGGAGATTCCCGAGGCGGTCATGCAAGCAAAGGACGGAGAAGCGGCCTTGCAGGCGGTCAATGAGCAGGTGCAAGATCCCGAAAGCTTCGTGAAGCGGATCAGGCAGCTCTATGCCTCCCTGGACGAAGAGGAGCAAGGGGTGCGTATCCCGATGAAGGATGGCCGAGTACTGGAGCGCTACTCCCGGGGGCTGCATGGCACCAATGGCGACTACTGGGGACGTATCTGGTTCTACCGTGATGTCACGGAGCTGCAGCGTATGACCGAAAAATTGCTGCACATGTCGCAAACCGACCCCCTCACGGGAGTTGCCAACCGGCGTGTGCTGATGGGGCAGCTGGAAGAGGAGTACAGTCGGGCGCGGCGTTATGGCCACCCGCTCAGCGTATTGATGCTTGATCTGGATCACTTCAAAGCGATCAACGACCGTCACGGTCATGCGGCCGGGGATCTCGTGCTCAAGGAGTTCGTGCGGATGGTAGCGCCTGAAATTCGCGCCAGTGACTGTTTTGCGCGCATGGGCGGCGAGGAGTTTGCCATCCTGCTTCCGGAAAGTGATCTGGCCTCGGCGCGCCGGCTGGCCGGGCGATTGTGCCGGGTAATTGCCAGCCTGACGTTTAACAGCCCCCAAGGCGTGTTTGGCGTGACGGTGAGTATCGGTGTGGCAACGCTGCGCTATCATGACCCAAGCCCGGAACAGCTGCTCGGTCGCGCGGACCTCTGTCTCTATAACGCAAAATCCGAAGGCCGCAACCGTGTGCGGCCCAGGGGCGATATCGAAGACTGTGAGAACCTGGCGCCAAGGCTATAGTTGCCTGAAGAGAATACCAACCTTCGTGTCGGCTTCGATGATGATACCTTCCTTGCGGCCAAGCAGTATCCAACCGAAGCAGGGTGGCGACCTATTGGCGTATAACCGCTTTGTCATGCCCCTTCTCTATACCCACGGTTTAATGCCTTTGGGAGCCCTCGACGCTTTGTTCCGACAAGCGGATACCAGAGCCGCCAATCTGCCGATGGGCTCGGTATTCAGCCTGCAGAGGCCGAAGGCCTCCCTGGCTGTGTTGCCCAATGTCGGCTTTCATCAATGACGCTGTCAGGTGCCTCGCAGGCGCTTGAAGCCCCTATGTAACCCAACCCCCGGCTCGCGGTTGGTGGAGCAGTTTACCACTTTGTTTCACTGGCCGTTCACAACAACAACCGGAGAAGCGCCATGTCCACTTTGTCGATTGGCGATCACGACGCCATCCGTTATCAGCACCACCCACCAACCTCATGGCGCTGGCCTGTGCCATCTGCGTGAGCGGGTACTCCGTCTCGATCAAGCCGGTCATCGGGCGCTATGGCGCCCTGCGCATGACCAGCATCACCATGTTCATCGGCGGTATCGGCTTGTGGCTGCTGGTCGGCGTCGCCTGGGGCGACTGGGTCAACCCCGCCGACCTGTTCGAGCGCCCCGCCGGGCAGTGGTCGGCCATCATGGTGCTGGTGCTGTTCAACACCGTGATCACCCAATTGCTCTGGATCGGTGGGCTGACAGCGGTGCCGGATATCACACGGGGCAGCTACCTGTTCTTTCTCAAGCCCGTGATTGCGGCCTTGCTGACCTGGTACTTCCTGGCCCAGCCGATTACCGGCTTCCAGATCGTGGCCATGTTGATCATCTGCTCGGCGGTGTTCATCGAGCCGGTGTGGAGCAAGTTGCGTCGGAAAGAGTTGGCCGCTAGAGAGCACCCAACACTCCGAGCCAGATCACAGGCTCGGGGTGTTGTCGTTTATGGCAAGCAGCGAAAGGGGCTGGCCCCTACACCTTGCTCACGATCAGCGCCGCGTTCACTCCGCCAAAACCGAAGCCGTTGCACAGCACGTGCTGGGTCGCATGCTCGCGTTCCGAGCCAGAGACGATATCCAGGTCGTGCAGGTCTTCGTCGCGGTTCTCCAGGTTCAGCGTCGGGGGCAGGCGGTCTTGCATGACCGACAGGGCGGAGAAGATGCTCTCCACGCCGCCGGCGGCACCCAGCAGGTGGCCAGTCGAGCCTTTGGTGGCGGAGATCAGAACGCGGGAAAGAACGCTAAAACAAGCATGAATCAGTGACGAGCGAGATGGTACTTTATCAGCAAGCTGATTAAGGGATAAACCATGCTCTTGGCGCACTGCTTTAATATTTATTTTTCAGTTTTCTTGTGTAGGCTTCTATATGCAGGGCGTGGTGGTTTTTCCTTAAATCTTCAGGGGGATGGCAGCATGGCTATTTTGCCGAAAGGGGTGTTGGGAGTTTTTGTTGTTTTTCTTTTGTTTTTTCCATCCTTGGCTTATTCGGCAACGCTCTCAACACCGAATTATAGGGTTGAGATTAAAAATAACTGCGAAGAAGGCGTTGTCGCTTGTGATGATGTGACCTATTTTGGGACTTCCAAGATATCGGGAAATAGCTTGGAGCTAAAAGGCAGCACTTGGCATACCATATGCGCAGACGGCGTGACCCCCTGCAGATTTCTTGGTTATGTGTTTGAAAATCAGGGAACGGTTTATAGAGTTTATGATTCCGGCATGCTAACGGTTACGAAAGAGGATGGTGTGGTTTTAGTTGAAGAGCAGGGGGAGTGGATATATTGATAATTTGACGCTCTTGGAGCCTAAGGCGTAGTGAAAGTCCGAATTTTCCATAAACAAGCAAGCATAAAAGATGAGTATGCCTATGCATGCGCAGTCCTGCTGGGCTCGAGCAGTCTTTCTACAGCTTTGCTGCTATAACAAAGCCCAGCCAGGACCATTACCCCTACACCTTGCTCACGATCAGCGCCGCGTTCACTCCGCCAAAACCGAAGCCGTTGCACAGCACATGCTGAGTTGCATGCTCGCGTGCCGTACCCGAGACGATATCCAGGTTGTGCAGGTCTCCGTCGCGGTTCTCCAGGTTCAGCGTCGGGGGCAGGCGGTCGTGCATTACTGAAAGGGCGGAGAAGATGCTCTCCACGCCGCCGGCGGCACCCAGCAGGTGGCCAGTCGAGCCTTTGGTGGCGGAGATCGGGATGCCGGGAAGGGCGTCGCCGAAGGCGTTGCGCAGCGCGGCGATCTCGGCCCGGTCACCGACCGGCGTCGAGGTGGCGTGGGCATTGATGTGATCGATGTCCGCTGGGGAGAGCCCTGCCATCCGCAGTGCTGCGCGAATGGCCGCCGCGGCGCCGGCGCCATCTTCCGGGCCGGCGGAGATGTGGTAGGCATCCGCACTGGTGCCGTAGCCGCTGAGGATGGCCAGCGGCGTCGCCCCGCGCGCCACGGCGTGGGCCAGGGTTTCGATCACCAGCAGCCCCGCGCCTTCCCCCATGACGAAGCCGTTGCGCGCCTGGTCGAAGGGGCGCGACGCCTTGGCGGGGTCGTCCTGCTCGGTGGAGAGCGCCTTCATGGCGTGGAAGCTGGCAAGCGAGAGCGGGTCGATACAGGCCTCGGCGCCACCCACCAATGCCACCTCGGCTTCGCCGCTGCGGATCATGCGCATGCCATCGCCGATGGCCTGCACGCCGGCCGCACAGGCGGTTACCGGGCAGCCTATCGGCCCGCGCAAGCCGTAGCGGATCGACACGTTGCCTGCCGCCAGGTTGGCCAGGAAGGCCGGCACGGTGAAAGGGGAGAGCCGGCGGTGGCCGCGTGTCGAGAGAGTGTTCTGCGCCTGGGTGATGGTGGGGAAGCCACCGATACCGGAGCCGATGATGGTGGCCGTGGCGAGTTGGTCCGCCTCGCTCGACGGGAACCAGTTGGCCTGGGTCAGCGCCTCTTCGGCGGCGGCCATGGCGTAGAGGCTGAACAGCTCCATCTTGCGCCGTTCCTTGGCATCGAGCACCCGGTCCGGGTCGAGTCCGGCCTCCGGATCGTCGGCAATGCCGGGAACCGAGCCCGCGACCTTGATCGGCAGCTCGCCGGTATCGATGCGGGTGATCGGGGCGATACCGGAGCGGCCGGCAAGCAGGCGTTCCCAGCCTGCCTTGACGCCGCAACCAAGCGGGCTGATCATGCCCATGCCGGTGATGACGAGCGGTGATTGCATGGTAATTTCCTGAACAGCTTGGGGTTGTGCCACGCTAACACCCAAGTTGATATGATCAAGATAATATTCAGCGTGGGAGCGCGAAGTCGCCATGCCCTACTCGAACAACCACAAGGCCAAGTCGCGGGAGCGTATCCTCAAGTCGGCCATCGAGCTGTTCAGCCGCAAGGGCTTCGAGAAGGTCTCCATCGGCCAGATCATGAAGCTGGCCAAGATGACCCACGGCGCCTTCTACGCCCACTTCGCCTCGAAGGAAGCGCTCTACCACACCTCCGTGCGGGAAACCCTGGAGAGCAGTCGCGCGGCACGGCTGGTCAAGGGGCCTCTCTCAGTGAAGCACCTGACGGAGCTGGTCGCCAACTGCTGGAACCTCCAGGAGCTGGAACGCAAGCACAAGCCGGGACCCGAGACGGTGCTGTTCAACGAGATCGGCAACGAGAACGCCGAGGTGCGCACGCTGTTCGAAGCCTCCTACCTGCGCATGAAGAAGATGCTGGAAACCCGCCTCATCGCCTTGAGCCGCCTGAAGAAGCTCCCCTTCGAGCCCGACCGCGAGGTCATCGCCGACAAGTCCCGCGTCATCCTCGCCTCCCTGGTAGGCGCCGTGGCCATCGCCAAGAGCCTGCCCGGCGAGCAGGAACGCCAGCACATCCTCAACGCCGCCCAGCGCAACATCCTGCAGATGCTCGGCGTCGACGAAAGCGAGCTGGAGAGCATGCTTGGCGATGCAGGGTAGGAGCAGAGCCCGCTTATTACAGAGGTACCGCCATGTCGATGCACAACCCTCCCCACCCTGGTGAAGTACTGCGAGAGCTCTGCCTGGAGCCCCTTGGCTTGTCTGTAACGGCGGCCGCCGAAGCACTGGGGGTAAGCCGGAAGACTCTGAGCGCTGTGTTGAACGGTAAGGCTGGCATTAGTCCGGAAATGGCGATCCGGCTTTCTATCGCGTTCAATACTTCGGCAGAAAGCTGGCTGAACCAGCAGTCTCAATATGAGCTCTGGCATGCTGAGCAACATCGCAACGAACTCAAGGTCAAAAGGCTTGTTGCCGCCTAGCCGTTCGCCTGCCCGGTGAACGGCTTTTATAGATTGTCTCTATCAAGGCGAAAGCCTCCCCACAGCTTGACGGCTTCGGTCCTGAATCCTTCACTGATACTGACGGCTTATAGGAACTCTCAATGCCTTCGGCATGGGGTCGGAAGGTGTTTACAAAAAATGAGGCGATGCGGCGACGTCGGCTCAAATCTCCTGTAGGCCACCATCCAGTCGAGGAGAAGACCGTGTCTGAACAAAAGTCTACACGACGGGAGTGGGGGGCACGCACCACGCCCAGTCTGCAGGGGAACGAGCACTGGTGGCCTGACCAGCTCAACCTCAATGTATTGCACCAGAAACACCCCGACGCCAGCCCGTTCGGCGCCGACTTCAGCTATGCCGAGGCGTTCTCGCAGCTCGACGTCGACGAACTCTGCGCCGATCTCGATGCCTTGATGACCGATTCCCAGGAGTGGTGGCCCGCCGACTGGGGCCACTACGGCCCATTCTTCATCCGCATGTCGTGGCACGCCGCCGGCACCTACCGCGCGGTGGACGGCCGCGGCGGCGGCGGCACCGGCGCCCAGCGCTTCGCGCCGCTCAACAGCTGGCCCGACAACGGCAACCTGGACAAGGCCCGCCGGCTGCTCTGGCCGATCAAGCAGAAATACGGCGAGAAGATCTCCTGGGCCGACCTGCTGGTCCTCGCCGGTAACCGTGCGCTGGAGACCATGGGCTTTCGCACCTTCGGTTTCGGATACGGCCGCGCGGACATCTGGGCGCCCGAGGATGACATCTACTGGGGTCCCGAGACCGAGTGGCTGGCCACCAACGACGAACGCTATACCGGCAGCTGGGAAGACGGCAGCCGCGTGCTCGACAATCCCCTTGCCGCGGTGCAGATGGGGCTGATCTACGTCAACCCGGAAGGCCCCAACGGCGTGCCCGATGCGATGAAGTCCGCCCAGGACGTCCGCGAGACCTTCGCCCGCATGGGCATGAACGACCGTGAGACCGTCGCGCTGACAGTTGGCGGCCACACCTTCGGCAAGATGCACGGCAATGGATCCCCGGATGCCGTGGGCGAGGCCCCCGAGGCCGCGAAGATCCACCAGCAGGGGATCGGCTGGGCCAACAAGAACGAGACCGGCCTTGGCGAGTACACCGTGACCTCCGGCCTTGAAGGCGCCTGGACCCCGACACCGACCAAGTGGGACCACTCCTACCTGAAGACCATCTTCGCCCACCAGTGGGAGGTCAAGAAGTCGCCCGCCGGTGCCAACCAGTGGGAGCCGGTGGAGGTCAAGGAGGGCTACTGGGTGCCAGACGCCCATGTGGAAGGCAAGAAGAACCCCCCGGTAATGAACACCGCTGACATGGCGATGATCACCGACCCCGCCTATCTCGAGATCTCCAAGGAGTACCACGATAACCCGGAGGTGCTCGCCGACGAGTTCGCTCGGGCCTGGTACAAGCTGCTGCATCGCGACATGGGCCCGCGCGCCCGCTACCTCGGCCCGCAGGTGCCCGACGAAGTCCTCGTCTGGCAGGACCCGGTACCCGAGCACCAGGGGCCGCTGGTCAACGACCAGCAGATCGCCACGCTCAAGCAGCAGATCGCTGATTCCGGCCTCAGCGCCAAGCAGCTGGTGGGCACCGCCTGGGCCTCGGCCTGCACCTACCGCCAGACCGACCACCGCGGCGGCGCCAACGGCGCGCGCATCCGGCTCGAGCCGCAAACCGGCTGGGACATCAACCTGCGCTCCGGCGTGTTCGACGTGATCGACCGGCTCGAGAAGATCAAGAACGACTCCGACGCCAACATCTCGCTGGCAGACATGATCGTGCTGGGCGGCAGCGTGGGTGTCGAAATGGCGGCCAAGGCGGCCGGGCACAACGTCATAGTGCCGTTCACCCCGGGCCGCACCGACGCCACCCAGGAGATGACCGAGGTGGATACGACCGCCCACCTGGAGCCAAGGCACGACGCCTTCCGCAACTACATGCAGCCCCAGGTGACGTCCATCCCGGCCGAGCACTTGATGGTGGACCGCGCCTTCATGCTCAACCTCAGCGTACCGCAGATGACCGCGCTGGTTGGCGGCATGCGCGCCATCGGCGTCAACGTGGGGGACAGCAACGACGGCATCCTCACCGACCGCCCCGGCCAGCTGACCAACGACTTCTTCGTCAACCTCATCGAGATGGGCACCGTATGGGAGCCCCTCGACGACAGCGAGGAACGCTTCGAAGGCCGCAACCGCAAGACGGGCGAGAAGAAGTGGACCGCCACTCGCGTCGATCTGGTGTACGGCTCCAACTCACAGCTACGCGCCATCGCCGAGGAGTACGCCGCCAACGGCGGCGAAGAGCGCATGATCGACCGCTTCGTCAAAGGCTGGGTCAAGGTCATGGAGAATGACCGCTTCGACCTGCACCGCTGAACTTCAGGACCGCGGCGGGGAGCAATCGCCGCCGGTGAAATGAGCCCCGAGGGTGGCCACCATCCTCGGGGTTTTTTGGTGAGCACAACCGCACGCAGACATTTATCCAGTGCTTCCCCAGTCCGCGAGGGCCCTCGCAGTCGATCCAGCGCTACCAGGGGATGGCCTCGCCATCCCAGGCGAAGAAGCGTCCCGTCTCCTCAGGCGACAATGACTCGAGCACCTCGATAAGCCGACCCGCCGCAAACGCCGGCGTGAACAGTTTGTGCGACGGCACACGCGCCTGGAAGGGGCGGGACAGTGCGGTATCGGTGGTACCCGGATGCAGGGTGACACAGACGCTCTGGCGATTGAGCCGCGTCATCTCGATCGCCAGGGTATGCATCAACTGATTGAGCGCCGCCTTGCTGGCGCGATAGCCGTACCAGCCACCCAGCCGGTTATCGCCGATGCTGCCCACCCGGGCAGAAAGCGAGGCGATCTTCAGCGTCTCGCGCTTGGCCAGCAGCGGCTCGAGGGCCTTGATCAACAGCAGGTGATTGACGGCATTGGCCTCGAAGCCGGCCATCAGATTGTCACGTTGCAACTGCTGCAGGGATTTTTCCGGCTGCTTGCCGCTTTCACTGTCATGCAGCAGCCCGGTGGTATTGATCACCCAATTCAAGGGTCCCTCGAGGCTGACGGGCAGCGCCGCCAAATCCTTATCCGACGACAGATCGACCTGCAGAAGTCGCAGGCGTGCTTCTTCCCTCGCCAGCGATTCCAACGCCGGGGAAGGGCGACGATACAGGGCGTAGATACGCACCCAGCGTGCCTCACGCAGCAGCTGACGCAACATGGCAAGCCCGATACCGCCACTGGCACCTGCAAGCAACAGCTGCATGGCGCATCTCCTCAAGGTAAGCGCAATTTATTGTACAGATATTATACCTTGGCCGACGAAAAACCAATGTCGCGTGCAAGCAGCGCGACGGTACCCGGAAGTCGCTTCAGCCGTGCCGGGCGTTATAATGAAACACGCTTGCCAGAGATAAACAGATGCAGCATGAAGGAAAGCTCACCGACTGGAACGATGACAAGGGCTTCGGATTTATTTCGCCAACAGCAGCCGGCCCTCGCGTATTCGTCCACATCAGCGCCTTTCCCCGCGGCAGCCGTCGGCCAAGGGTGAATGAATCGATCTCGTACCACGTCAACCGGGACAGCCAGAACAGGCTAAGGGGGCAGAAGGTGCTCTACCTGAAAGCGGCAGGCCTTGCGTCACCGCGTTCCAGGGGATTTTTGATGGCATGCGGAGTGGCTGCTGCGTTCTTTGTATTGCTGGCGGCCTCGAGCGCTCTGGGCATCGTCCCGGTGAAGTTCGTGGGTGCCTACGCGCTGCTGAGCGTCATCACCTTCGCCATCTATGGTGTCGACAAAGCCGCGGCAGGGAAGGGCAGAAGACGCACACCAGAAGCCACGTTACTCTTCGCAGGCTTGTTAGGCGGCTGGCCAGGGGCGCTGGTGGCGCAGCAGGCGTTCCGGCACAAAACCAGGAAGCACCCGTTCCAGGCCCTATTCTGGTGCGCAGTGATGGCGAATTGCGCAGTACTCGCATGGCTACTCCATGCAAGTGAGGCGGCGGGGCTTCGGGCATACATGCTGGGGAGCAGCTGACAACGAGCACTCCGGCAGCTGATTTCTTCGCCATATCAGATAATTACCACCCTGTCGAAGCAGCTCTAGCTCGCGACTGGCGCCGGCAGGCGCCTTGGCGGAGGCTGCTGACATTGACGTTGATCACCGGCCTCGCCCTCCCCAGGTCGTGCAAAATGCCAGCCGACCATTCCACGCTCACGATCTGCTAGGATTACAGCCTCTAATGCTAAAGAACTAATAAAGCCTGATGCCCCTCACGTCCCACCTACGCGGGAAAGGAAGCCAACAGTGATACTCCCTCAAGACGGGCGCTTGCGGCTGGATCGTGAGCGCTTGAAGCAGCACCGCAAGCGGCTGGGCCTGAGTCAGGAGGCGCTGGCCGAGTACTGTTTTGATCGGCGTCTGTGTGTGTCCATCGCTTCCATCAAGCGGGCCGAGAGTGGCAAGGCTGTGCTCTATCGTACCGCTCGCCATTTGGCCGAGATCTACGGCGTCGAGGTTGAGGCGCTGTCGGTGGAGGCCGAGGAGGCTTCTGCCGTGTCCGCCGCCGATGTGGAGGAGATGGAGAGCGCCCGTGTTCTGATTCAGCTGCATGCCGTGGCGGCCGATCCGTCGGCCCTGGCGAGCTGGGTTCAGCATTTCGGCGGTAGCCTGGCGGAAGGGGGCACGGCGCTGTTCGGGCTGCCCCGGGCGTACCGTAGCGATGCGCAGCGTGGCCTGTTGTGCGCCGCCACCTTGGTGGAGCAGGGGGTGGCGAGTAGCGTTTACCTTCAGGCCGGTCACTGGCCGGCTGCTGTGCCCCCTTCGATAGTGAAGGATCCGACCGGTGTCTGGGTCGAGCGTGGGGTGGCGGTACAGTTGGCGGAGCGTTTCGTCTTCGATGATGAAGGCGGGGAGTGGCTACGCTATCGCCATCCTCGGGACGAGGCGCATGAGGCCCGCTTCGATCTAGTGGGGCGCCGTGTGGAGCTGGGGCAGCTGCAAGCCATCCTGGAGAGTACCCGGGCCTACCAAGCCGGCCATCTGGTCTATATCCGCGGCGTGGCCGGCATCGGCAAGACCCGCCTCAGCGCCGAGTTCGCCGAAATGGCCGCGGCCCATGCCGATCATCACCAGGCCGAGGTGTTGGACTTCGGCACCCGCGCCGATGAAGGCCCGCTGATGCAGCTCACGCGCTCGCTGCTGCAAACCTCCGGCGAGGTGCAGGGTGAGGTGGAGAGGGAAACGCAGGGGGAGGTGTTAGCCGAGGCACAACTGCTCGCCCGCCTCTCGGCGCTGCGCCTGCCGGTGGATCACGCCATGCTGCTGCGTCCGCTGCTGGGGTTGGCCCAGCCGGAGGAAGCGCAGTCGCTCTACGCGGCCATGACCCCGGCGACCCGCAGCCAGCGCTTGGTACAGGCGCTGCGCGACATTCTCCTGGCGCGCTCCATCCATCGCCCCCAACTGCTGGTGGTGGAGGATCTGCACTGGGCCGACGAGGCGCTGCTTGCCACGCTCACCGGGCTGCTGCAGGAGACCCAGGATGCGCCGGTGATCTGGCTGTTTACCTCGCGCCTGGAGCAGGACCCGCTGGAGACCCGCCTGCGGCCGCAACTGCCCGAGTTGCCG
>SKVX01000416.1 GCA_007129225.1 Halomonas sp. | reverse complement strand
GGATGGCGATCAGGTCGGGAATACCACCGCCCTTGACGAACTCGGAACGCACGGTGTGGCCCGGCGCCTTGGGCGCGATCATGATCACATCCAGATCCTTGCGCGGCTCGATCTGGTTGTAGTGGATGTTGAAGCCGTGGGCGAAGGCCAGGGTAGCACCCTGCTTCAGGTTCGGCTCGACCTCGTTCTCGTAGATCGCCTTCTGGTTCTCGTCCGGTGCCAGGATCATCACCACGTCGGCGCTCTTGCACGCCTCCGGCACGCCGGAGACCTTGAGGCCTGCAGCTTCGGCCTTGGCCGCGGAGGAGGAGCCGGCGCGCAAGGCGACGGTGACGTCGACACCCGACTCCTTCAGGTTGTTGGCATGGGCATGGCCCTGGGAACCATAGCCGACGATGGTGACCTTCTTGCCCTGGATGAGGGAGAGATCGCAATCCTTGTCGTAATAAACGCGCATGTTGTGCTCCTGAAGTGGTTAACCGAAGGTTTGAGGTGTCAGCGTTGATGGCCACCTGCGCCGCCTGTCGCGGCACTGGGATGCCTGCCATCCGATGCCGCCACCTTACGCCAGCACCGACATTGCGTAAAACGCTATATTTGCAATACCACATGCCGAAATATGAAATAATCAGACCATGGACATGCGCCCCCTCAAGCAATTTCTCGCCCTTGCCGATACGCTGCACTTCGGCCGTGCCAGCGAACTCTGCCACGTCAGTCCTTCCACGCTCTCGCGCACCATTCGCCAACTGGAGCAGAACCTGGAAGTACCGCTGTTCGAACGCGACAACCGCCATGTAACCCTGACCCCCCAGGGCCTGCTCTTTCAGGACTACGCCAGGGACACCCTGGCGCAGTGGGAAGTGCTGCGCCACACGCTGAGCCGACATGCCGATGAACTCGCCGGCGAGATCAGCATCTACTGCTCGGTCACCGCCAGCTACAGCTTCCTCTACGATCTGCTCAGTGACTTTCGGCTGCGCCATCCGAGAATCGAGCTCAAGCTGCACACCGGCGACCCCGCCGAATCCATGTTGCGGGTACTCGACGGCGAAGAGGACATGGCGATCACGCCTCGCCCCCGTAGCGTGCCCGGTCCGCTGGCCTTCAAGTCGCTGACTCGCTCGCCGCTGGTCTTCATCGCCCCCGCCGCCCGGGCCGACTGGATTCCCGGCACACCGGAATCCCCCTCCGCCGCGCAGTGGCAGAACGTGCCGATGATTCTCTCCGAGGCGGGTCTGTCGCGGGAGTACAGCGACACCTGGTTCAAGGCCCTGGGGGTCGCCCCGCGCATCTATGCCCAGGTCGCCGGCCACGAGGCCATCGTCAGCATGGTTGGCCTGGGCTTCGGTATCGGCGTGGTGCCGAAGATCGTGCTCGACAACAGCCCCCTCGTCGAGCGGGTCAGGATCCTCCCGGTCAAGCCGGAGCTGCCCCACTACGACGTCGGGCTGTGCGTGCTCAATCGCCGCCTGAAGAGCCCGCTGATCCAGGCGCTGTGGGATGAAGTCGTGGAGCGCTGACGCAAAAAAGCCGCCCCGAAGGACGGCTTGGAACGCGTCAAGCAGCACGAATCAGAGGCTGAGGACTTTATCCCCCCGGGCAATACCGGAGACCCCCGTGCGCGCCACTTCAAGAATGCCCACCGGCCCCATAGCCTGCAGGAAGGCATCCAGCTTGCCGGCGTCGCCGGTAATCTGCACCGTGTAGAGACTTGGCGTCACGTCGACGATCTGCGCGCGGAAGATATCCACCGTGCGCTTGACCTCGTCGCGTGCCGCGCCCAGGGCCTTGACCTTCACCAGCATCAGCTCGCGCTCGATGTGGTTGCCCTCGGTGAGGTCAACGAGCTTGATCACGTCGATCAGCTTGTTGAGATGTTTGGTGATCTGCTCGATCACCCGGTCATCGCCCACGGTGGTCACGGTCAACCGCGACAGCGACGGGTCCTCGGTGGGCGCCACGTTCAGCGTCTCGATGTTGAAGTTGCGCTGCGAGAACAGCCCCACCACCCGCGACAGAGCGCCCGGTTCGTTTTCCATCAGAATCGAGATGATATGACGCATCAGGTCCGCTCCGTCTTGGAAAGCAGCATGTCACGCATGGAGCCCAGGGGCACCTGCATCGGATAAACGTGCTCGCGCGGGTCGACGATGACGTCGAGGAACACCAGCTCATGGTTGTCGGCGAAGGTACGCTCGAGCGCCGGGCCGAGCTCATCCTTCGTCTCCACCCGCAGGGCGGTGAAGCCATATGCCTCGATCAGCTTGCTGAAGTCGGGCAGCGACTCCATGTAGGAGTGCGCATGACGCGACTTGTAGTTGAGGTCCTGCCACTGTCGAACCATGCCCAGCGAGGCGTTGTTCAGGTTGACGATCTTCACGCCGCCGCCGAACTGCTTACAGGTCGACAACTCCTGCATCATCATCTGGAAGCTGCCCTCGCCGGTGACGCAGATCACCTGCTCATCGGGGAAGTTCTGCTTGATGCCCATGGCCGCCGGAAAGCCGAAGCCCATGGTGCCAAGGCCACCCGAGGTGATGAACCGGTTGGGCTTGTCGAACTTGTAGTACTGGGCCGCGAACATCTGATGCTGCCCCACGTCGGTGGTCACGTACGCCTCGCCGCGGGTGGCCTCGCAGAGCGCCTCGATTACTTCCTGTGGCTTGAGCGCCTCGTCCGGCTGGGAAGGCTCATAGAGCTTGCCCGACCGCTCGCTGCGCCAGCCTTCGATCTTCTGCCACCACTCGCCCAGCGCTTCGGGGTGCTCGACCTCCTTGCCCTGCAGCAGGCTGATCATCTCGTTGATCACGCTGCCCGCCGGCCCGACGATGGGCACGTCGGCACGCACGGTCTTGGAGACCGAACTGGGGTCGATGTCCACGTGCACGATCTTGGCCGTGGGACAGAACTTGGAGGTGTTGTTGGTGACCCGGTCGTCGAAGCGAGCCCCGATGGCAATGATCAGGTCGGCATGGTGCATCGCCATGTTCGACTCATAGGAGCCATGCATGCCCAGCCAGCCCAGGCACTGACGGTCGCTCTGCGGGTAGGCACCGATACCCATCAGCGTCGTGGTGATGGGGTAGCCCAATCGCTTGACCAGGTCGGTGAGCCCCTCGCTGGCACGACCGGTCACCACACCACCGCCGGTGTAGAACATTGGCCGCTTGGCCTTGAGCATCAGCTCGACGGCCTTCTTGATCTGGCCGGTGTGACCACGGGCCACCGGGTTGTAGGAGCGCATCTTGATCTTCTTGGGATAGACGTACTCGTAGCGCTCGGTGGGGGCGGTCATGTCCTTGGGAATGTCCACCACCACCGGGCCTGGGCGGCCGGTAGAAGCCAGGTAGTAGGCCTTCTTGAGCACTTCCGGGATTTCGGACGGGTGCTTGATCGAGAAGCTGTGTTTCACGATGGGCCGCGTCACGCCGATGATGTCGGTCTCCTGGAAGGCGTCCTCGCCGATCAGGTGGCTGGCCACCTGGCCACACAGCACCACCATGGGTATCGAGTCCATGTAGGCGGTGGCAATACCAGTAACGGCATTGGTGGCACCGGGGCCGGAGGTCACCAGCACCGTGCCGGGCTTGCCCGAAGCCCGGGCATAGCCGTCGGCGGCGTGGGTCGCCGCCTGTTCATGGCGCACCAGGATGTGCTTGACCTTGTCCTGGCGGAACAGCGCATCGTAGATGTGCAGCGCCGCACCACCGGGATAACCGTAGATATATTCGACGCCCTCATCCTGCAGGAATCGGGCAATCATGTCCGCGCCGGAAAGCAGTTCCACGTGTGTTTCTCCCCTGGAGGTCTCGAGTGCGATCCGCGCCCTTCGACGGGCACGGGTTCGAGTGCGACGGTATGTCGCTGCCGGATACGCCGGCACCTGATGCCAAACCCTGGCAAGTGGCCCTGTTGGGGCCTGCACTCTCATCACGACAGATCGCCGCGTCGGGGCGTTGGCCAGGACGGGCGGTTGGCCCGGTCCCGGTAGTCCTTCGGCGGGTAGAGGCAACATGGCCTACCCGTCACGCGGTAGTGGGGGGTTGCCCGCAGAGTCCGCGCCCGCAAATCAGGAACGGACAAGATTCCAATAGCGTCGCAGCAGTGTCAACCGCCAAGCGACTTTTGCTGGGCAAGAGTGGGAGTGTCCGCAAGATTTCGAATAAAAAAGCCCGCCAGCAAAAGGCGGGCGGGCAAGGGGGTTACAGGACGCAACCTGTATTCAGTGTAGCCAGTTGCCAACCCCATGGCCGGTCAACTGCGTAACGCTTTGTGTCAGGTGTTGAACGACAATTTGCCATTCTCGACGGTGACGCGAATCACATCGCCGGGGAGGAACTTGCCCGCCAACAGGTCCTGGGCAAGCGGATTCTCGATGCGACTCTGGATCGCCCGCTTGAGCGGGCGCGCGCCATAAACCGGGTCGAAGCCCACCACGGCCAGCTGGGCCAGGGCTTCGTCACTGACTTCCAGCCCCAGCTGATGCTCGGCGAGCCGGGCACGCAGGCGATCGAGCTGGATGCCCGCAATGGCCTGGATCTGCTCCTGCATGAGGGCGTGGAACACCACCACCTCGTCGATGCGGTTGATCAGCTCCGGTCGGAAGTGATCGCCAACCACGGCCATGACCATCTCCTTCATCTGCTCGTAGTCGCTGTCATCGCCGCCCATGCGCTGGATGATGTCCGAGCCCATGTTGGAGGTCATCACGATCACGGTATTGCGGAAGTCCACGGTGCGACCCTGGCCATCGGTCAGGCGACCGTCCTCCAATACCTGCAGCAGGATATTGAACACATCCGCATGGGCCTTCTCCACCTCG
>SKVX01000268.1 GCA_007129225.1 Halomonas sp. | reverse complement strand
GCCGGCAAGCCGGACGAGGACGTGGTCGACGCGGAGTACGAAGAAGTCAACGACGACCAGAAGAAGCCGTAATCGTCGAGGGTATGCCACGGCCGACGGCAGCGCGGGGGGATGACTCCCGCGTTGCCGTTTCCGCGGATCAGGCGATAACTGCCTAGACCAGGAGGCGCATGGACCCATGTCCAAACGCGATTATTACGAAGTGCTCGGCGTCGAGCGCGGGGCCGACACGAAAGAGATCAAGAAGGCCTACCGACGCCTGGCACAGAAATACCATCCGGACCGCAATCCGGATGACGAGAGCTCGGCCGAGCGTTTTCGGGAGGTCTCCGAAGCCTACGAGATCCTGAGCGACAGTGAGAAGCGTGCCGCCTATGACCAGTTCGGTCATGCCGGCGTCGACGGCCAGGCCGGCGGCTTCGGTGGCGGCGGCTTCGGTGGTGGCGCGGGGGCCGGTGGCTTCAGCGACATCTTCGGCGATGTCTTCGGCGACATCTTCGGCGGTGGCGGCGGCCGGCGCAGCCCTCATGCGCCGCAGCGCGGCAGCGACCTGCGCTACAACCTGGAGCTCGACCTGGAGAGTGCGGTTTCCGGCACTACCGTCGATATCCGCGTGCCGCGCCACATCGAGTGCGACCGCTGCGACGGCCAGGGTGCCGAGCCGGGTTCCAGCAAGGAGACCTGCCCCACCTGTAACGGTCATGGCCAGGTGCGCATGCAGCAGGGCTTCTTCGCCGTGCAGCAGACCTGTCCCACCTGCCACGGCAGCGGCGTGCACATCAAGGTGCCCTGCCACAAGTGCCACGGCGAGGGCCGGGTGCGCGAGACCCGAACCCTGTCGGTCAAGATTCCCGCAGGCGTCGATACCGGCGATCGCATTCGCCTCAACGGCGAGGGCGAGTCCGGCATCAACGGTGGGCCGCCCGGCGATCTCTACGTCCAGGTGGCGATCAAGCCGCACCATATCTTCCAGCGCGACGGCAAGCACCTGCACTGCGAGGTGCCGATCAACTTCATCGACGCCGCACTCGGCGGCGAGCTGGAAGTGCCGACGCTGGATGGTCGGGTCAAGCTCAAGATCCCGCCCGAGACCCAGACCGGCCGGCTGTTTCGCCTGCGCGGCAAGGGCGTCAAGCCGGTGCGCGGCGGCCCCCCCGGCGACCTGCTGTGCAAGGTCGTGGTGGAGACGCCGGTCAACCTCAACGAAGAGCAGAAGGACCTGCTGCGCCAGCTCCAGGAGAGCCTGGGGGGCACCAACAGCGCCCACCACTCGCCCAAGAAGAGCGGCTTCTTCGACGGAGTGAAGAAGTTCTTCGAGGACATGAAGCCGTAAGAGTGATCGCGTCCCGCAATAGACACCGCCCCGGTATCATTCGATGCCGGGGCGGTGTCGTTTCCAACTCAGCGTTGCAGATGGTCCAGTCGCCAGGTCAGTGCGTCCTGGGTCGGATGCCACCGGCTGTCACGAGGCAAGACCAGTGGGTGGCCGTCCAGGTCGCAGAGCCAGCGGTTATCCGGCACCAACGCATCGATGATGGGGCTGACGTGCCACTTGTGATCCGGTCCCGGTGCAATGAGGTGATTGTCCATGGCCCAGTGCAGGTTGGGAGTGAGTGCCAGGCCGTTGGTGGGATGGTCGTCCTGACTCTCGGCGAAGGGCATTAGGTGAGCGGCCTCGACCAGGTAACGGTAATCAGGCGTGATATAGCGTAGGCGGCTGGCGGCGCAGCGGTAGTCGTAGGCCTCCAGCACCAGGGAACGGAAGGCAGCGGAGCGTGCCTGGAGCTGGCTGGGCTCGTGTACTACTTCTGCAAGCTTCTCGGGGTTCTTTTCGTATTCGCCGCTTGAGAAAGCCAAGCCAATGTAGTCGTGAAGCGCTTGCTGTGCGGCTGGGGAGTGCACAAAGTATTGGCCTATCAATATGGCCGCGGCTTCAAAAGCCAAAGGCTTATCCTGTGCTGTGCGATAGAGTTCGCTATCCAGGTCGGCGGCAACAAAGCGTTGTTCAATATCACTCATCGACTTGGGTTGGCCGAGCTGCTTGGCGATCTTTTCCAAGGTGTCATGAAATACAGGTGTCCAGAGGCTGCCATTCGGTCCTGCATCCGACGACAGGTGCCATAACGGTAACCAGGGATTGGCCTTCTGTCGCTCACCGGTTGCGATTTCGTAGAGCTCGCAGTAACGCGTTATCAGTCGAGTATCGATAGGGACTCGGCTTGTAACGATATGACCCGCTTGGATCTCACAAATTAGCGCGAGAATCAGGCATGGTTTATTGGCAGCCGGCGTGCCCTTGCTATGGCCCACTCGTAGCCGTGTCAGGCACTTGAGTGTCGGGTTCATGCCGCCTCCCTGTTTGAGTATCGTTAACGCTTGGCTCAGACTATCACGACGAGTCGAATAAGCACTGACGCGCGACGTCGCGGGCTGGCATTGGCTATCCGCTCGCCTTAGTCTTGAGGTCAATCGAAAACGAGTGGAGGCCGTGATGCCGATGTCGCGAACGGAGATCGCTACCGAGTCAGCTGCGAAGCTGATGAACCGGCTGTGCAAGCACTGGGCGCACAAGCTGGAGGTGGAGCAGGGCGAGACCGAGAGCCGAGTGGTGTTCGAGGAGGGCTCCTGCCTGATGCAGGCCGAGCCGGGCAAGCTGGTGGTGGCCCTCGAGGCGCTGGAGGAGGAGAGCCTCGACCGCCTGGAGGGCGTGCTGGACTCCCACCTTCAGCGCATGGCGGGTGACGAGGAGCTGGCTATCGTCTGGGAAAATTGAACCCCTCACCTTCACCGCGCATCGCCCATCTGGGCATGCTGCTGTGGGCGGTGCTGGTGGGGCTGTCGTTTCCCGCCGTCGAGCTGATGAGCCAACTGCCGCCGCTGTCGCTGACCGCGCTGCGCTTCGCCATCGCCTGCGCCGGGCTCTGGTGGCTGGCGCGCCGTGCCGCCGACTTCCTGCCCTCCTGGCGGCTGCTGCCGCTCTATAGCCTGATGGGGCTCTGCCTGGCGGGCTTCTTCGGCGCCATGTTCTGGGCGGCGCATCACGCCACGGCGCTCTCCATGTCGACGCTCTACGTCACCGTACCGCTGCTGGCCTTTTTGCTGGGGCTGGGCTTTCGCGTCGAGCGGCTGACCTGGCAGCTTCCGGCGATCCTCACGCTGGGCGCCATGGGGGCGCTGGGGCTGGCCGTTGCCGAGTCGATGGGGCATGGCGAAGGGCTCCGGTTCGGCATCGGCGAGGCGGTCTTCTTCCTCGGCTGCGTCTCCTCGGCGCTCTACCCGGTGCTCAGCAAGTGGGGGCTCCGCCGTGGCTGGCTGCCGGAAGCGGCCTCGGTGCGCACCTTCTGGAGCCTGGGGCTGGGCGGGGTATGGATCGGCCTTCTGGGGCTGGCCATCGAGCCCGCCACCGAACTCATGTCGATGCGCTGGCAGGACCTGCTGCTGGTGATCTACCTGGGGCTCTTCTCCAGCGCCCTGACCTTCTGGCTGATGCAGCGGGCCACCTCGGCGTTGACCCCCGGTGCCGTCACCGCCTACGGCTACCTGGTACCCTTTGTTTCCATGCTGCTGTTATTTGCCACCGAGCCAGAGCAGATCGGCTGGCACTGGCTGCCGGGAAGCGCCCTGGTGCTGGTTGCCATCGGGCTGCTGCTGAGCCAGAACGGCAAGGGCGCTCAGGCGCGTTAAGCCAGCCCATCGGGAGCTGGCTCGCTGCCCGGCGTATTGGCCAGCAGCGGAAAGTGCCGGCGAATCTCGGCGTAGAGCTCGCTCACGTCCTTCACGTGACGGCGCGAGAAGTGAAAGGGAACCAGCTGGCCGACTCCTGCCGCTGAGGCGATCTCGGCGCAGGCACGGGCTGTCAAATGGCCGGTACGCCGGGCCTGCTCGACCTGATCCTCACGGAACGAGGCCTCGCAGAACAGTACCTCGGCGCCGCGGGCAAGGCGCAGCAGGCGCTCGCGATTATCGGGCGTGTCGCCGAAGTCGGTGGCATAGACCAGGCGCTGGCCCGGCTGTGTGAACAGCAACTGCTCGGCCAGCTCGCCGGCCGGCCGGCGGCTGCCGTCGGGGAGCGCGATTGCGGTAGTGTCCAACCCCTCCAGCACACGCTGCTTGAGTTCGCCCAGCCACGGGCCGGGCGACCAGCCGTGCGCTTCCAGGCGCTCCTTGCGTACCTTGACCTGCACGTCCGGCTCGTAAGCGAAGGCCAGCACCGGCGTGCCGTGATCCAGCGTGACGGCGCGCACGCGAAACCCTAGCTCCGCGTGGAGCACGCCATCTTCGACGTCCCTGGGGGAGAGCGCCTTCATCGACTGGCCGGCTGCCAGGCGATAGTGGGCCAGGCGCTCGCCGTGCAGCTCGAAGACCTCGAAGCGGGGTGCCTTCTCCTCGACCCTGTCCCACAGGATGCCGCGCAGGAAGCCGTCCAGGTGCCCGGCAAGCCCGGGCGGCCCGTAGACCCGGCAGGGCGTGTAGTCGCCGATGCGTGAGCGCAGCAGCCACAGGAAGCCGCCGATATGGTCGACATGAGCATGGCTGATGAAGACGTCACTGACCTGATGGGCGAGCCGCGACGGCAGCCGGCCGGGGTCGCCCAGGTCGAACAGCAGGCTGCGCTTGCGGTGCCGCAGGCGCAGGTGCAGCAGGGGGTCGCCGAACACGCCGTTGACCAGGGTGGCGCGTACCCCATCGAGGCGCAGCGTCGGTCGCGGGCCGTCGACGGCTTCCTGTAAAGGCAGCCTCAAGGATGGCTCGTCGGGTGTTGCTGGGTAAGGGGCACGATAGGGGCGCGCCGTGCCCAGATGGCCTTCGGGATGGCGCATGGCGT
>SKVX01000186.1 GCA_007129225.1 Halomonas sp. | reverse complement strand
TTCCCGAGCCGATGTATCCCGAGCAGGAACTCTCCGACGAACCCTGGTACTCGGTGGGACCGAATGATATTTTCCCCGAGGAATTCGGCCCCTTCCTGTTTGCCGATATCCGGCTGCGCAAGCTTTTCTATGAACTGCACCCGGAGCTGCTCGACGCGGATTACTGGAAGGGATTGCAGCAGGCCATCCTGGATGGACGCGTCATCGACGTCTATCCCTACCGCAACAAGCAGCGCTTCGCCGGTAGCGAGGAGAATGGTCTGGTCTATTGAAACGATTCTCATCCAGACTCGCCGTTTCCAGGTGTACGACGGGCAACAGTAATGAGGCAGGTATGGCTGAGGAGAGGCAACCCCACCTGGTGGTATTTACCGGTTCCGGCATCAGTGCCGAGAGCGGCATTCAGACCTTCCGGGCCAGCGACGGCCTTTGGGCCGACCACCCCATCGAGCAGGTGGCCACCCCCGAAGCCTGGCGTCGCGACCCCCGGCGGGTGCTTGAATTCTATAATATTCGCCGGGCTCAGGTGCGCCGGGCTCGGCCCAATGCCGCCCATAAGGCCTTGGCCGAGCTGGAAAAGAAGGGCTTCCGCGTCAGTATCATCACCCAGAATATCGATGACCTGCACGAGCGTGCCGGCTCCCGCAACGTGCTGCATCTGCATGGCGAGATACTCAAGGCGCGCTCAACGGTGGATGCCCGCATGCAGTATCGTCTGCCGCGTGGCGGCATCGAGCTGGGCGATATCTGCGACAAGGGGAGCCAGCTTCGCCCCGACGTGGTGTGGTTCGGCGAGAGCGTGCCGCATTTTGCCGAGGCCTGTGAGATCGTCGGCGAAGCGGACCTGCTGCTGGTGGTCGGTACGTCGCTCGCCGTGATGCCGGCCGCATCGCTGCTGGAGCATGCCCCGCTGGACGCCCCCTGCGTGCTGGTGGACCCTGACGCCGATAGACTGTCACCCCCTGGCGTGGCGAGGTTCTGTCAGACGGCAGGAAAGGGAGTGCCTCAGCTGGTGCGTCAATGGAAGCGCGAAGGACGTCTATGGATGCCGGAGACGCTGCTATCAGCCTCTCCCTAAGCGGGGAGCCATGATAGAATGCCGCCCCTTCCAGCATCGCCAAAGGCTCCCATGTCGGACGATACGCCCAGCGAATTCAGCGATCGTGATCCCGCAACGGGTCATCCACGGCCGCCACGGCGAGAGTTCAAGGCGCGCGGCAGCTTCGTCGAGCGCTGCCCCGGCTGCAACCTGCCCCGCCTCAACTGCCTTTGCCCCTATCGGCGAACGGTCGAGAGCGCGTCTCGTGTCTGGCTGCTGACGCACCCTCTTGAGCACCACAAGCCAACCAACACCGGACGACTGATCCGGGACGTGCTACCTACCACCGAGGTGTTTACCTGGTACCGCACCACGCCGGACGAGCGCTTATTGTCGCTGCTGGCGGATTCCCGCTACGCGCCCTTCATCATCTTTCCCGATGACCAGCCGGACTACGCCGACCGCGTGGTGGGTATCGAGGTGGTAGCGGAAGCCAAGCGGCAGGAGCGCATCCCGGTCTTTATCCTGCTTGACGGCACCTGGCGGCAGGCCCGGCGGATCTTCCGCAAGAGTCCCTACCTGGATGGCCTGCCGGTGCTGCCACTCGCCACCGAACGGTTGACCCGCTATCAGCTCCGCAAGCCGGCATCGGCGGCGCACCTGTGCACTGCCGAAGTGGCCGCCGAACTGCTGCGCCAGTCGGGAGATGCCGAGGCTGCCCAGGTGTTGGACGATTACTTCGATGTCTTCAATGTCAGCTACGCCGCCAGTCGACGGTACGAGAAAATCGTTGAGCAGACGCCCGCAATGCGGAGGCTGCAGGAACGTTGGCTGAGCTAATCCAGCTCAAGCTCCTGCACGCCACCTAACCTGCAGTGAGGCCGCCTACTCCAGGCTGCTGTATGCCCACGGCTGGTTCCCATTCATGTTCCTGCTTTCCCCTGCCATGCGAACCCGTGATCCTGGTTTACCAGATAATGCTTCCAGAGCGACGGGAAATCTCTCCCTCCTTATCCTCAGATTTGGCTGTGTATGCAGCGTAATAACATGGGTCAATCAAATAAGTTATTTTATAACAAGGACTTGTGGAATTCCATCTCTTGGCGATCTTCCAAGAATGAGAAATGGATTGACAAGCACCGGGTGTGTGGCTAGGTTTAGGACATAACTGGTTAACCAGATATCTGGTTAACCAAAGATAGCCCCTTAGCCACGCATGGTATGCACATGGAAAAAACGAACCTGTTCAAGGCCGTACGGACGCCAGACTTATCCGATCTGGTCGCTCGACAGATTCGGACACTGGTGGTGGACGGGAAACTACTTCCCGGGGAAAAGTTGCCGTCGGAAAGGGAGCTTGCAAGCCGCTTCGAGGTGGGGCGGGGCCATGTGCGTAGCGCAATCCAGAAGCTGGAGTTTTATGGCCTCGTCAAGACCTACCCTCAGCGAGGGACCATCGTCGAAGGGGTCAGCAATGTGGGGCTGCGCCGTCTATGTAGCGACATGCTGGGGCTGGAAGAGATGCCGTTGGCGGTGGTGAGTGAGCTACGCAAGATACTCGAGGTCAATGCTGCTCGATTGGCTGCGCAAAGGGCGAGCCAAGAAGACGCCACAAGGATCAGGCGTACATGGGAGGCCCACGGCCACAAAGTCGAAGCCGGTGGTCCCGCGATGAGTGAAGACTCGGCCTTTCACAACGCCATTGCAAAGGCTTCGGGTAATCCGATGTTGGCAGCCTTCATTCAGATTCTTTCCGAGGAGATTATCAACCTGACAATAGACTATGACGCTTGCCGTGATAGTCGTCCCGCCGAAGCAATGAAAGAGCACGAAGCAGTATTATTGGCGATTGAAGCCGGTGATGTTGCTGCTGCAGGGCAAGCCATGACCAGACACCTGGATTCTTCGGACCAGCAATATGGCTTTGAGTCGATAGTTGACGAGGTGAAGGGCAGGGTGTCTGTAGCTGGTCTTGGAGTGCAGTTGCAAGGAAGCGAATGACAAGCAGGAAATAATTACAAATCATGAGCGGATAAGCCCGCAACTACACATCAAACAGTAAGAGGAAAACAATCATGCGACAGCATAGTGCCGCTCTGGCAACAACCATTGCTGCAACTTTCTTTAGCATGGGAGCAGCCCATGCCAGTGCCACGGATATCCGGTTGGCGCATACCCAAGCCGCAGACTTGGCTTCAGAAATCCATACTGCATCATGGATTTTCAAGAACTACGTCAATGATTTCTCAAATGACCTCAATGTCAGAGTGTATGCTGATAATGCTCTCGGTGAAGAGCGGGAAGTATATGAAGGTATGCAGCTGGGGTCTGGTGCCACATGTATGATAAGCGGTACGGCTATCTTGAGCAATTTTACGGATAGAATAGCCGTTCTGGATCTTCCTTTCCTGTGGAAAGACTATGACCATGTGGCCCGAGTTCTTGATGGCGAAGTGGGCCAGGAAATCGCCGCAGACCTGGAGGATTCCGGGCTGAAGGTGCTCGGGTACCTCAACAGCTGGGGATACCGGAACGTTTACACAGCCGATGCCAAAGTGACTTCGCCGGACGATTTGCGTGGGCTGAGTATTCGCACCATTCCAACCCCGGTCTACGAGTCTGCAATCGAACTGATGGGTGCCAATCCAGTGCCCATGGATTTTGGTGAGGTTTATACTTCAATGCAGACTGGAGTGCTTGATGGATATGAGCATGGAGCATCTGTAACAAGGGCTCAAGGATACTACGAGGTGGCGAATTATGCAGCGCTGACCGAGCATCTTTTTGGTCCTCTGGTATTCGCCTGTTCCCAGTCACAATGGGAGGCCCTGAGTGAGGGGCAGCAGGAAACCATGCAGGCTGCCGTCAAGTTTGCAAGCGATGTAAATCGTGCATTGACTCCGGTTCGTGATGCAGAGGCGTTTGAATTCCTGATGGAGAGGGGAGTGGAGGTCAGCGAGATTGATACCTCTGGTTTCCGCGAGGCTGCCATTCCGGTCCAGGATGAACTGGCCGCCGAGTACAATGCCACCGATCTCCTCCAGATTATTCGTAATGAGCTCTGATATTACGAGATAGGAAAGGCAATGGTCCAGGCAGTGCATGCTTGTCTGGGCCATTTTTCCTGGCATTGACAGCATCTCAAGCTGATGCTGCAAGATAACGAGTGGCAGGGTTTCTCATGAATGTTTTGTTAAGGGCCATGGATAGAGTGGTGGAGAGTGCTGTTGCTGTCATTTTTGCGGCAATGGTTGTCGTGGGGGCTGCGCAAATATTTTACCGCTATGTGCTAGGGGGCTCTCTCGGCTGGAGTCATGAGTTCCAGAGGTTTGCGCATATATGGCTGGTGTTTATTGTCATTCCCATCGCCTACAACTATGGTTCCCACATTGGAATGAATATAATAAGCGATCGATTTCCGCCGAAAATGCACTACGGGTTCGAGTTGATGATTCATTGTGTCTGGTTTCTGTTTGGTCTCGGGATTTTTGTCTACACACTTGATCTCATGGAGGTCGCACAACGCCAAACAAGCTCAAGTCTTCGCATTCCCATGCATTATGTCTACTCGGTGTTCCTCTTTAGCGGTGGTTATACCATGTTCGTGGCAGTAAGGAAGGTAGTCAAGCGACTGAGAACCCCTGTTGATCAGCGACTTGTTGAAGCTGGCTCACTGGAGTAACCTCATGCTTATCATTCTTCTTGGCTTGCTGTTGCTGTTGATTCTGATAGGTTTTCCTGTCCTATTGGCTATTGGGGTCATCGGTTTCGGTGGCATTATTTATATACCGGAGTTGAATCCCGCCCTATTCCCTCAGCGCATGTTCGGTATGCTGGATTCCTTCAGCCTTCTGGCACTGCCGTACTTCATTCTGGCGGGGGAGCTGATGCTTCGGGGTGGTATGAGCCAGAAGCTGGTCGAATTCTCTGATGCCCTTGTCGGGCATGTAAGAGGCGGCCTGGCTCATGCCAACGTAGTATCGAGCATGGCGTTTTCCGGTGTCTCAGGCTCGTCGACAGCCGATACTTCGGCAATCGGCTCCATCCTCATCCCTACCATGAAGGATAGAGGGTATAAACCAGGTTTCGCCGCTGCAATAACGGCAGCTTCAGGTACCATCGGCCCGATCATACCGCCAAGCATGACCATGATCATCTACGGTTCCATGGCGGGAGTATCGATCGGTAGCCTGTTCCTCTCTGGTATTCTTCCGGGCCTGGCCATTGCATTCGGCTTGATGGCCGTTACCCATGTGATGTCGTACTTGAAAAATTTTCCCGAACTGCGAGTCGTGTCAGGAAAATTCGATATAAGGAACGTTATTCGCGCAACACGCAATGTCTGGACCGCGCTGGTGGCTCCGGTCATCATACTTGGGGGCATTCTGGGAGGGGTGTTTACCGCTACCGAGGCCGGTATCGTGGCCACAGTCTATGCGCTTTTCATCAGCATGTTTGTATATCGGCAGGTGCGAATCCGTGACCTTCCCTATATCCTTTTCAAGGCTGGTCTGACAACGGGTATGGTGGTTGGAATTATTGCTGCTGCCGGATCGATTGGGTATCTTCTATCTTATCTTGACTTCAATCAAATTGTCGGGCAGTTCGTGATTGATGTTGCGCCCTCACCGCTGGCGGCGGCCCTGATTTTCCTCGGAATAATGATCGGCCTGACGATGTTTGTGGAGTCGTTGGCTGTTCTTGTCATCATGGTTCCCATTGCAGTGTTTATCGGGAATGCCTATGCATTCGACCCCATCCACTTCGGGTTGCTTGTTGTCATGGCCACCCAAATCGGTGCAACGACACCTCCTGTCGCCGTTCTGCTTTTCGTGGCGACGAGCATCGCCAAGACCTCCTATGATCAGACCATAAAGTACTGCTGGCCTTTTGTGCTTGTGCTGATATTGGTTCTTCTTCTTGTTCTTGTGGTTCCGGAGCTTGCTACCTGGATACCCGGGGCCGTGATGCGATGAATTGCGAATTACAGGTCCGAAACTAACGAATCACATGAAAGGACATAATAATGCATGATGTGCCAGAAAACTCCTTCAAGCGGAACCTGTCGCTTAAAGACTTTCAGCTTGGGCTGTGGAGCAGCATGGCGAGCCCCGTTGCGGCCGAGATCCTGGCTTTCGCTGATGCTGATTGGGTCCTGCTCGACTGTGAGCATGCACCCAATGACTTAACGAATGTCGTGCACCTGTTGAGAGCCGTCACAGGTGGGCAGGCCAGCCCGGTCGTACGTCCCCCATGGAATGACGCGATCTGGATCAAGCGCCTGCTGGATGTCGGTGTCCAGAGTTTTCTGGTGCCCTTCGTCGAGACTGCCGAGGATTGCGAAGCGGTAGTCAAGGCTGTGCGTTATCCACCACATGGGGTTCGGGGGGTGTCGGTAGCCCATCGTGCCAACCACTACGGTCGCATCAAGAATTACTTGGCCAGCGCTCAGGACGAGATCTGTGTCGTGGTTCAGATTGAAAGTCAAAAGTCGATTGATAATCTCGATAATATCCTTGGCGTGGAGGGTCTGGATGGGATTTTCGTCGGTCCCTCTGACTTGGCCGCCAATCTCGGGCATTTGGGTAATCCTCAGCATCCCGATGTGCAGCGGGCGATTGCCGATATCTGCAGCCGTGCCCGTGACAAGGGCATCCCGGCTGGGATCCTCGCAGGTAATGCTGACAGCACGGTTAGCTATCGTGAGATGGGATTCACCTTCATTGCCGCGGGTGCCGACATCGGGCTGCTACGACAAGGGGTCGATGCCCTCTGTGATGCCGTCAGGTCAGGAGTTAGGTCATGAGGCAGCCGACCGGCATGGTGGGTCGCGCCCTCTGTGACTGCCATGCGCATATATTCGGTCCAACCAGACAGTATCCACTGGATGTAGCCGCCGATTATCGCCCAGCCCAAGCGACCGTTGACGACTACCGCTTGATGCTGGATCGCCTTGGTATAGCACGCTGCGTTCTGGTTCAGCCGAGCGTTTACGGAACTGATAATCGTTGCTTGGTCGACGCCTTGAGGGTGTTAGGCGACAGGGCCAAGGGTGTGGCCGTGATTTCTCCTGACATACCTGATGAGGAGCTGCTGGAACTGAACCGAGCTGGCGTCTGCGGAATCCGACTGAATACGGCAGCAAAAAATGGAATGGACCTGGATGCCCTGGAGCCATTGGCCGAACGGATTCGTCCCCTTGGATGGCATATCCAGGTGCTGCTGACTGAAGATGCACTGATCCAATCCTATCGTCGTCTGGAAAGGCTCGGTTGTGATGTTGTGGTGGATCATTTCGCCCTACTGAACCCCCATTCCTTTCTAGCGAGCACTGGTTTCAGGAAGCTACTGGATTTGCTCAATGGTGGCAATGCCTGGGTCAAGCTGTCAGCTCCCTACTTGCAGGGGGCGACCACGATTGATGAGTTTCGAGCCTTCTCCGGCCTTGCTCAGGCGTTGTCCTCTGCAAGGCCGGACCGCCTTCTCTGGGCAACTGACTGGCCACATCCAGCCTTCAAGAGTGGATATCTCGATGACCGTACGCTGCTTGATATTCTGGACGATTGGATACCTGATCCGATAACTCGCCTCCATGTTCTCGAAGATAACCCCCAGGCGCTTTACAAGTTCAATCAACCCTGAGGAGTCCCGGATCAAGCCGGGAGAAAACTATGACACGGATTTTGCTAACCCATACACCCTCCGCCAGAAAGAACTGGTACGGCGAGAAAGCGCTCCAGAACCTGGCTGAACTAGGTGAGCTTGCATTAAGAGAACAGGAAAGTGCCTGGAGCGACGCCGAACTGCTAAGTGCGGCAGAGTCGTGCGACATCATTGTTGCAGATCGAGCAACACCCATCCCTGATTCTGTGTTCGAACGTGCCGACAAACTGTTGGCAGTAGTACGCTGTGCCATGGATGTTCGAAATATCGATATCGATGCCGCGTCCAGAAATGGTGTGGTCGTGACCCGGGCTGGACCAGGGTTTTCCTTGTCGGTCAGTGAATGGATCATTGGTCAGATGGTCAATCTGGCTCGCCATATCCCCGATTACATGCTGGCCTACCGAGATGGTCGTGTACCTGAGCCCGTCATGGGGCAACAATTGTCCGGGAAGACAGCCGGCATTATCGGCTTTGGCCATATTGGAAGGACCGTGGCGCCCGTCCTCGAATCCATGGGCTTGAGGGTTCTGGTTAATGATCCATATATCAGCGTCGAAGTGGGCAGGGTAGAGCAGGTTGAGTTCGACGATCTGTTGCAGCAATCCGATTTCATCATCTGTCTGGCGGTGTCGAACGAGGAGACGGCTGGCCTGATGAATGCTTCTGCCTTTGAGCGCATGAAGAGCGGTGCTTACTTCATCAACCCTTCTCGGGGAGAACTGGTCGATGAAGAGGCACTCGAGGATGCATTGCAGTCCGGTTCGCTGGCTGGTGCGGCACTGGATGTCGGCAAGGATCATGACAACTACCCCTCCCTAACGCTTGCACAGCGATGCGACGTCATCGCAACACCACATATTGGCGGCATGTCACCTGAGGCAGTCAGCTATCAAGCCTTGCAAACCGTAGAGCAGGTTCGCCACATACTCGATGGAGTCGTACCTGATGGTGCGTTGAATGCCGATGCGGCGTCGAGAATGTGTAGTCTGATTGCCAAGGAAAGATAGCTAATACAATACCGATAGGAAAAAAATATGGCTAAAAGAGATCCACAAAGCCTGCGCTCTTCGCGCTGGTTCTTACCTGATACCCTGCGCGGTTTTGGCCATCGTTCTCGCATGATGCAGATGGGTTATGGTCCGGATGACTGGGAGGGAAAGCCGGTTATCGCGATTCTCAATACATGGTCTGATATCAACCCCTGCCATGCACATTTCAGGCATCGTGTAGAGGATATAAAGCGAGGAGTGCTTCAGGCAGGAGGGCTCCCCATTGAGCTTCCTGCGCTTTCCCTTTCGGAGAATTTCGTCAAGCCGACGACCATGTTGTATCGCAACCTGCTTGCGATGGAAGCGGAGGAACTCATTAGATCTCATCCAGTGGATGGCGCCATTCTGATGGGGGGTTGTGACAAGACAACGCCAGGACTTGTTCTGGGCGCCATCTCGGCGGGGCTGCCCTTCCTCTTCGTGCCCGCGGGCCCCATGTTGCGTGGAAACTTCAAGGGTAAGGTGCTTGGGTCGGGGGCCGATGGCTGGAAGTACTGGGATGAGCGGCGTGCCGGTACCATCACCCAGGAGGAGTGGCTGGGAGTAGAAGCCGGCATCGCACGCTCCTACGGGCACTGCATGACCATGGGCACCGCCTCCACCATGACCGCGATTGCCGAGGCCTTGGGGTTGACGCTGTCTGGCGCATCCTCGATTCCCGCAGCCGATGCCAACCACATACGCATGTGCTGTGATGCGGGGCGCCGTGTCGTGGACATGGTGTGGGAGGGACTCACGCCCGATAGGATCCTGACGGACTTGTCCATAGCCAACGCGAAGGTGGTGGCCATGGCCATGGGGTGTTCAACCAATGCGGTTATCCACCTGATTGCCATGGCGCAACGTGCTGGCGTGTCACTGACGCTCGATGACCTGGATGCGGCTAGCCGATCCGTCCCGGTCCTGGCGAATGTGAGACCGGTCGGGGATCAGTATCTCATGGAGGACTTTTACTATGCAGGTGGTCTGCGCGCATTGATGGCTCAGCTCAAGGAGCATCTGGAACTCTCGGTCATGACGGTCACTGGAAGGACGTTAGGTGAGAACCTGGCGGATGCTGAGGTCTACAACAGCGAAGTGATTCGTCCGATGTCCAATCCGGTATACCACGAGGGATCCCTGGCCGTTCTGAAGGGAAACCTCTCGCCCGATGGTGCAGTCATCAAGCCGGCGGCATGTGACCCCAGGTTCCATAAGCATACCGGCCCCGCGCTGGTGTTCGATAGCTATCCGGAAATGAAGGCCGCAGTCGATGACGAGGAACTGGACATCACTCCCGACCATGTTCTTGTGCTGCGCAACACAGGTCCCCAGGGCGGCCCGGGCATGCCGGAATGGGGGATGCTGCCGATACCCAAGGCGCTACTGAAGCAAGGCTGCCGTGACATGCTCAGGATATCCGACGCCCGTATGTCCGGCACCTCCTATGGCGCTTGTGTCTTGCACGTCGCCCCTGAAGCCCATATTGGTGGACCCTTGGCCCTGCTCAAGACGGGTGACCTGATTACCCTGGACCTGGCGAACCGGCGTCTCGATATGCTGGTCGATGATGATGAACTGGCTGCGCGGAGAAAGGAATGGCAGCCTCCGGCCGAGAAGTTTGGTCGTGGCTATGGATGGATGTATTCACGCCATATCTCCCAAGCGAACGAAGGCTGTGATTTCGATTTCCTCAAGACCGACTTCGGGCCGCCGGTAGAAGAGCCTGATATCTATTGATTCAGGTGTGTGCGTTTTCCGGCAAACAGGTGCAGCAGCGGAGCTCAGCGTGGCCTGCAGTAACGCCGGTAGCGTGCGTGAGAAGCCGATGGCGAAGTCGGTAGCTGCGCCGCCAGCCGGCGCTTCGAGAAGCTCCTGGCGTCGACGCCCGCCATGAAGCGGCTGCAGAACCGGCGCACCCGGTAAGTCTTCAGTCTACCGCCTCGGCAACTCGAAAGCAGGCGCGTCCCGCGTGCTTGGCCCGGTACATTGCCATATCGGCTCGGTGAGCCAGTTGGCAAGAGGTGTCCCCCGGTTGCCATCCGGCAACACCGATGCTGATGGATACCTGGCCGACGGGCGGAAAGGACGTATCGAGTAGTCCCTGGCAGAGGCGATCCGCCAGCTCGGTGGCCTGGTGCAGGTTGCAGCCGGGGGCGATGATCACGAACTCCTCGCCACCCCAACGACCCAGGTGGTCCGATCCCCTCAACCGAGCCTGTATTTCACGGGCCACCTGTCTCAGGACCTGGTCACCTGTGTCATGCCCATGGGTATCGTTGATCCGTTTGAAGTGGTCGATGTCGAGCAGCAGCAACGAGCAGGGCGTGCCGCCGTGATTGGCGATGGTAAGCTCCGCCTTCAGGATCTGTTCGATACGAAACCGGTTGGTGATTTGTGCGACCGGATCGACATGGGCCAGGCGCCTTAGCCTGGCATTGCGAGCATGCAGGCGTCGGCAGCGCCCCCGGGTCCGCCAGATAGTGATCTCGGTCGATAGTAGCCCGGCGAGGTCGGCAGCAGCCCGTCGGTCGGCCGAAGTCCAGGGCGGGCTTTCCCGAGGCTGCCCGTCCTGGTCATCTGCCGCCTGGCGGAACAGCAGCAGCCAACCGGCCGGCCGTCTCTCACTGTAGAGGGGCGCCGCAAGCATGCCAGTGACATTTCCCCCGTGCAGCAAGGTCTTGCCGAGCGTTGTCTGAGGGAGTCGATGGCTATGCCAGAGGGTGGCGGGGGAGCAGCGGTCGAGAATAGCGCCCAGCTCCTGTAGGGTCTTGGCATGAGGGCGCGTGCCAAGTGCCTGGGCCTTTCCTTGATATACTAGGGCCACACCGCAGGCCTGGAAGTGATCCCTGCAGGATCTGCCGGCTGCCAGCAGCGAGGCGGTGGAGGGTCGGTGCTAGCGAGTGCTAAGCCGGTCGGCCACCGCCAGGAACTGCCGTCGGCGCAGGGATTCCTCCCGTTCCAGCAGCAGGGCATGGCGCTGGAACGCCGTATGAGCCAGTAGCTGCAGCAGATGGCGAAGCGTGGGTGCCAGGTAGCGGGGCCGGGGACCATGACAGGCGATCAACCCCCAGCGACGCTGCCCATCGTACAGGTTGATGGAAAGGGCGGTGTGCGCCTTGATCTGGCGCAGCCAGCACCGTTCGTCGGCCGGGGCCTCGCGCAGCACGGCTTGGGAGAGGTCCAGGTCGGCCGCTCCCTCTCCAGCCAGTGGGACGGGGCTTGCGTTTGTGTCGGCAATCACTCTCAACGGAGTGGCATCGGAAAAGAGGCATGCCGTTGGATGCGTAAGCGCGGCAGGAAAGGGGCAGCATGTGAGTCGTCGCCCCCCGCTGGCCTCATCGGTCGATAGCGGTTGCAGCTCGCCGTCATCGTCGATGCGATAGACCTCGGCGGTCTCGAGCCCGGTCAGCTCGCAAATTGCCTGTCGAAGCAGGGCGAGCACCTCGGGTGGGCTGTCGGCCCCGCTGATGCGTGTACTCCAGCCGGCCACTCGCTCCGACAGGTTGTCCGTCGGGTCTCCGAACGGCTCCAGCTCAAGAATGATGCGGGTTGACACGCCGTGTGCGGTGACATGCAGCGGTTGCGTGGCGGTTTCAAGTCGGCAGGAGGCGTTGACGGGGCCTGCTATGATCTTGCCGAATCGAGCGGCGAGCTGGTTGATGGGGGTCGCGCCCAGCAAGGCCGATGGAGGTCGGCCGAGCACATCGGCCGGCGCCTTGCCGAGGAACCGGACCAGGTTGGCGCTGGTGAGCGTTACGCGTCGCCACCGCTGATCGACGACGATCAGGCAGCCATGGGGCTGTATGGCACCGGCGGTTCTCGCCGGTACCCTCGGATCGTAGCTCGCATCGAGATCCCTTTGAAGCGAGTCAGGCATGGGGTGTCCTGTTGTGTTTTGGGCCGATGGCCGGGTCTTGCCGCGCTGTCGGGACTGGTATCGATGATCAACCGACACGATGGGAGTTAACCATTGGTTGCTATATTAGATCAACTCCAGTTTAACTGCGAGTGTAACCCGCGCGGCACATTCGCCGCATGAATGAAAAAATTGCTTTTGCCGAACGCCTGGCCGCCGCAATGCGAGCGGCCGGGTATGAGCCACGGCCCGCCGTTCTCGAGCGTGAATTCAACCTGCGCTATTGGGGTAAGCCCGTCACCTTGCAGGGTGTGCGACGCTGGCTCTGTGGGGAGACCCTTCCCAAGCAGGAAAAGCTTCAGGTGCTGGCGGAGTGGCTGGGGGTCGAGCCCCAGACCTTGCGCTATGGGGAGGCTGCCGGGCTGCAGATTCGTGAGGCTCGGGGGCGTTGGGAGGCATCGATCAGTGGCGAGGAGCGACAGGTGCTGCAGCTCTACCTGGCGCTGCCTGTCGCCCAGCGAAAGGTGGTGGCCCAGGTCATCGAGGCGTTTTCCCAGGCCTACGGCCCGCTCCCGAATGAAAGTAACGACACATTGGGTGATGCGTAAGGTGGCTCAGCTACCGAACAGCGCGCCGGCGATGCGGAAGCCGGCGACCCAGGTGCCGGCCGCCGAACCCAGCGTGGCGAAGAGGAACACCAGCAGGGTGCGTGAGACGCGGTTGCGCCACCAGCCCTTGAGTTCGGTGACGTCGTGGCGCAGGGTCGAGAAGTCTTGCACCTTGGGCTTGCGCATCCACAGCTCCACCCCGGCGGCGACGAAGCCGGCGCCGATGGTCGGGTTCAGGGAGGTGAGCGGTGCCGCGACCATGGTGGCCAGTACCGTGACCGGGTGAGCCAGGGCGATCAGCGTGGCGAGGCCCGAGAGAATCCCATTGATCAGGAACCACTCGCCGACCAGCTGCCAGCCCAGTTCGGTATTGCGCGAGAAGCCGATGGCAAAACCGGTCAGCACCAGGGCCGTGATCACCCAGGGGAGCGAGCGCCACAGCTTCGACGGCGGCGGTGTGACCTCCAGCTTCTCACGCTCTTCCCGGGGCGAGACGGGCAGTGGCTCGCTGAAGCGCTCGGCCATGCCCTTCATGTGGCCGGCTCCGATCACCACCAGCACATTGCGATATCGTCCGGGGGGCGCCTGCTCGGCCAGGCACATCACCATGTAGCGGTCGCGCTCGGTGATCAGGGGAATGTAGAGCGATTCGGATTCGGCGGCGAACTCGCTGAAGGTGGACTCCAGCACGTCGCCCTCCTTGAGCCGCTCGATTTCCTCGGGCTTGACCTCCTGGCGCGACAGCACGCTGCCCAGCAGTCCGGTGAACAGGGACATGCGCTGCCACCAGGGCACGTTGTGGTAGATGCGCTTCAAGGTGATGCCCACGTCACGATCGATCAGCAGCAGGGGAAGCTCGTGGCGTCGGGCCTCCTCCAGTGCGGCGCGCATCTCGGCGCCCGGCTCGATGCCGGACTGCTCGGCGACCCGTTGCTGAAAGGCGCCCAGCGCCAGGCTGGCAGCCACCATACCGGCCTTTCCCTGACGAAAGATCTCGAACAGGTCCTGCTTGGCCAGGGCGTCCGGGTCACTGAGATTCTGGTGGCGGGAGTCGCACAGCTCAATGGCAACGGCATCGAATTCACCCGAGCCGATCAGGCGGCGCACGTCATCGGCACTCTTTGCCGAGACATGGGCGGTGCCCAGCAGGGTGTAGCGGGTACCGCCCAGTTCGATGACTTGGCGCGGGCCGCTGAAGTCGCCTTCCTGGCGGGGGTCGGTCACGGTGTCCTGGGAGTGGGTCATGAACGCTCGGGGTTGAAAGGGGGTGAGGCCCAATTATCCACGAAGCCGGCCCGCGGTCCAAACCCGGCCTGTGAAAGTGGCATCAGACTCGCTCAGCGGCGCCAGAAGGCCGGGGTGAATAGCACCAGCACCGTGAAGATCTCCAGGCGGCCCAGCAGCATGGCAACCACCAGAATCCACTTGGCCAGCGCCGGCATTTCGCCGTAATTCGCTGAGGCTTCCCCGAGTGCAGGGCCCAGGTTATTGAGCGCCGAGGCCACCGTCGACCAGGCCGTGACCTGATCGACGCCGGTGGCCATGACACCCACCAGCATCAGGAAAAACAGCATCACGTAGACCGAGAAGAAACCCCACACCGCCTGGGCGATGCCGTCTGGTACGCTCACCTTGCCGATCTTGACCGCGATCACCGCGTTGGGGTGGATCAGGCGCATGACTTCGCGCATGCCCTGCTTCAGGATCAGGATGATGCGGATCACCTTCATGCCGCCGCCGGTGGACCCGGAGCACCCGCCGACGAAGGCCGCCATGAACAGCAGGAACGGCAGCGCGCCCGGCCAGGCCGAGAAGTCCGCCACGCCGAAACCGGCGGTGGTGGCGATTGAGACGACCTGAAAGAGGCCGTGGCGCAGGCCGCGCTCGGTATCGTAGGTGCCGGTCAGCCACAGCGAGATCACGGTGATGACGGACAGGAAAGCCAGAAACATCAGCAGGAAACGGGCTTCCGGGTCCTGGAAATAGTGGCGGATGCGCCGGCCGCGCCAGGCCAGAAAATGAAGGCTGAAACTCATCGCCGAGATGATCAGGAAGAACATGCAGATCAGCTCGATGGTGGCACTGTCGAAATGGCCGATACTGGCGTCATAGGTGGAAAAACCGCCAATGGCCACGGTGGAGAAACTGTGGCCCAGGGCATCGAACCAGTTCATGCCGGCGGCCATGTAGGCCAGGAAGCAGGTGATGGTCAGGGCGGCGTAGATGTACCACAGCGCCTTGGCGGTCTCGGTGATGCGTGGCGTGAGCTTGGAGTCCTTCAGCGGGCCCGGGATCTCGGTGCGATAGAGGGCCATGCCCCCGACCCCCAGGGTCGGCAGGATCGCCACCGCCAGTACCACGATCCCCATTCCGCCGAGCCACTGCAGCTGCTGGCGATAGTAGAGGATCGACTCCGGCAGGAAGTCGATGCCAGTGATCACCGTGGCGCCGGTGGTGGTCAGCCCCGAGAAGGACTCGAAAACCGCGTCGGTGGGCGACAGGGCGGCGTCGCCGGTCAACATCAGTGGCAGCGAGCCGAACAGGCCCAGTACGCTCCAGAACAGGGCGGCGATCAGGAAGCCGTCGCGGGTGCGCAGCTCCTTGCGAGCCAGCCGGTTGGGCAGGTACATCACCAGTCCCGTTGCCGCGGTGATGATGATCGCAATGGCGAAGGCATCCCACTGGGCATCGCCGAACAGCAGCGAGATCAGGATGGGCGGCACCATGGTCAGGCTGAACATCATCAGCAGCATGCCCAGGATGCGCAGGATGATGCGCAGGCTCATGCGATGATTCCCCTGGCGACAGGCGTGCGAATCATAGGCGTGAAGCAGCAGCGTGACATCAAGAGGCGCCCCGTTGGCATCAGAAGAAGGTCAGCCCGACCTGGAAGAGGCGTTCCACCTCGCGAATGCGGCGCTTGTCGATCACGAACAGGATCAGGTGATCGCCCGATTCCACCACCACGTCGTCGTGGGCGATCAGCACCTCCTTGCCACGTACCAGCGCACCGATGGTGGTGCCGCTGGGCAGGTCGATATCGCCGATGGCACGGCCCACCACCTTGGAGGACTGCATGTCGCCGTGGGCGATGGCTTCGATCGCCTCGGCGGCACCGCGGCGCAGCGAGTGCACGTTGACGATGTCGCCGCGGCGCACGTGGGTCAGCAGGCTGCCGATGGTGGCCTGCTGCGGCGAGAT
>SKVX01000367.1 GCA_007129225.1 Halomonas sp. | reverse complement strand
GCATCCAGGACTCCCTGCACTTCATGACAGCGCTGCGCGATGCCTCGCGTAACCGGCTGGTCCTCGCCATCAAGAGCGGACGGACCCCGGAGTCCGACCTTTCCAACATGCCGCCGACACCGGGTATTGCCAACCGTGACGTCGTCTTTGACGCGGCGTTTGCCCGTGCCGGCGTGGTGCGGGTCAACGATTCCGATGAGTTGTTCGATGCCTTGATGACCCTGTCCCAGATGAAACCGCTCAAGGGCGATCGGCTGGCCATCGTCTCCAACGGCCTGGGACCGGCGTTGCTCGCCATCGACAAGCTGATCAGCGCCGGGGGCAAGCTGGCGAGTTTTTCCGATGAGACGCGGGCAGCACTGAAGAAAGGCGACTTTGACATGAGCAGGCCCGGGGAAAACCCGGTGGATCTCGGTGGCAACGCCACGCCGGAAAAGCTGGTCGAGGTACTGGAGATCGTTGCCGCCGACGCTGGCGTGGACGCCGTTCTGGTGGTGCATGCGCCGACTCGCCTGGCGCCCTCAAAGGTCACTGCACAGGCTGTCATCGCCAATCGCAAGCGGTTTCGCCGCAATCTGCTGACCAGCTGGATGGGGCTCGAGGCCGCCCTCGACGCCCGGAATGAGTGCAGCGCTGCGGGCATACCAACCTACGTTTCGCCGGAGAAGGCGGTGAAGGCCTTCATGCACATGGTCGATTACCAGCGTGTCCAGGCGCTGCTGCAGGAGACCCCGCCGACGCTTCCCTTCGCCACGACGCCCGATATCCGCGCCCGTTGCCGTACCCTCATCGAGGAAGCCAAGGCCGAGGGGCGCGAGACCCTGTCACACTCCGAGACCGCCCAGGTGCTCGAGGCCTACGGGATTTCCGTTGCCCCGAGTCACTATGTCCAGACACCGGAAGAGGCCTTCGCCGCGGCCGACAACATTGACGGTCCCATGGCCCTCAAGGTGGTGCATGAGGGCAACTGCCGGCCATTTCGCTACCGTCGGCAACCGCAAAGGCTCTCGGCGGGTCTGCTGCAGGACCTTCACTCGCCCCAGCAGGCGGCCGAAGGTGTCACACGCCTGGGTGACAAGCTACGGGAACGGTTCCCACCGGTGAGGGTTCGCGAGTACTGCCTTCAGCCCATGCAGCGGGGCAAGCACTCGATGCAGATATGCGCCGGGATCACCCGGGACCCGATATTCGGTCCACTCATCGTGTTCGGTATCGGTGGCTACAAGGTCAACGTGATGGCCGATCGCCAGGTGGCGCTACCGCCGCTGAACATGACCCTGGCGGCCGATGTGGTGGGCCGCACCCACGCCGCCCGACTGATTCGTGAGCACTCCAGCGACCCAGAGCGGGACCTGAAGCGCCTTTGCCAGTTGCTGGTCCAGCTGTCGCAGATGGCTTCCGATCTGCTCGAGCTGCGCGGCCTGGAGCTCAACCCGCTGCTGTTGAATCGTGACGGCATGCTGGCAGTGGACTTCGCCATGGACCTGGGTGCTCCGGCTCGTTTCGCGATCATGCCCTATCCTGAAGAGCTGCGTGAGTGGACGACGCTCAAGAATGGCATGACGGTGGAGGTGCGCCCCATACGTGCAGAGGACGCACCGCTGATCACCAATTTCCACGGCCAGCTCTCCGAAGAGAGCATCCGTTTTCGTTACTTTCACAACAAGTCCGACCTCAGCCAGCGTGATCTGTCGATTCTGTCGCATATCAACTACGACCGGCAGATGGCCTTCATCGCCGAACATCGACGAGAGGATGGCGGCAAGGAGATGCTGGGCGTGGTGCGGGTGTGGAACGATCCGGACAATATCCGGACCGAATTCTCGGTGATCGTCCGTGACGACATGGCCGGGCAGGGGCTGGGAAGCCTGCTGATGAAGAAAATGATCGCCTATTGCAAGAGCGTGGGCACCCTGGAGATGATTGGCAAGATCATGGTCGACAACCACCCCATGCGGGCGCTGATGAAGCACCTGGGCTTCCGTTGCCGCTATAACATGGAGGAACAGGTGGTGGACGCGGTGCTGCGTCTCAACGAGCCCGAGAACGAGTGGCAGCGGCACCGCCTGGAGAGTCTGCCGGACTGACGAAAGCACTGCATAAATGTCTGCGCGTGCGAATCACTGCGTTGCGCGGTGCTGGTGCGCCAGCCCGGTCGAAATCCTCACCTATACCCCATAGGCTCCGGTTGACTCGCAGCCTTCGGCTTCTCGCCCCTTCGGGGCCAGCCTACGGCTGTTTGTCGCTTCGCTCGGTTCTGTGCTCCGTGCGCCTTGTGCTTCATCCCGCTCGCCGATTTATTCAGCGCTTCCTTTGCAGTTGTCGATTAATCACGCCGCCGAACGATATTAATAACGTCAGCTAAAAGAGTTAAGAAAACTGAATCTTGGCGAGTGCCTGCTGGTCGCGGCTAACACAGATGCAAACTGCTATTTGCTATTGGGAGACAAGAAACGATGAACGTCCACAAGATGTTCGGGAGTCGAGGGAGTCGGCAAACGCTTATGGTTATCGCCATGGTCGCCGGACTCTTCATGCTGACGGGGTGCGAAAGCCAGGCCGATACCCAGGACGGCGCCGAGCAGGGGCCGCCGCCGCCCCAGGTCAGCGTGGCCCAGGTGCTGGTCGAGAACGTGGAGCTGTGGGACGAATTCACCGGCCGAATCGAGGCGGTGGAGACGGTCGATCTGCGCCCCCGCGTATCGGGCTACATCGATAGTATCCACTACACCGAAGGCCAGGAGGTCGAGAAAGGGGATGTACTGTTCACCATCGACCCGCGCCCTTATCGCGCCGAGCTTGAGCGGACCGAGGCCGAATTGCAGCGGGCCCGAGCCCGGGCCGAACTGGCACGCAGTGAGGCCGCCCGGGCCGAGGCGCTGGCGCAGAGTCGTTCGATCTCGCGCGAGGAGTTGGACCAGCGGCGCTCTGCCGCGGCCACCGCCGAGGCCGATATCCTCGCTGCCCAGGCCAGCGCCGAGACGGCCCGGCTCAACATGGCGTTCACCGAGGTCCGCGCCCCCATCGGCGGGCGTACGGGGCGGGCGATGGTCACGCCGGGGAACCTCGTTTCCGAGGCCACGCCGTTGACCCGCATCGTTGCCCTGGATCGGGTCCACGTGCATTTCCACAGCGACGAGCGGGCCTATCTGCACTACGACGCCATGGCGCGCAACGGTAGCCAGGCCAGTTTTCGCGAGGGTGGCATACCGGTGCGTGTGGGCTTGACCAATGACGAGGGCTACCCCTACCGCGGCGAGGTCGACTTCGTCGACAACCACCTTGATGCCGAGACGGGGACCATTCTGACCCGCGCCGTGCTCGACAACAGCGAACGGCGCTTTGCCCCCGGCATGTACGCCCGCGTGCAGCTGCTGGCGGGCAGCGCCGAGGACACCCTGCTGATCGACGACAAGGCGGTTCTCACCGACCAGGACCGCAAGTATGTCTACGTGGTCGACGGCGAGGGCCGGGCCATGCGTCGCGACGTGCAGCTCGGTCGCATGATCGATGGCCTGCGGGTGGTGGCGGCCGGCCTCGAGCCGACGGATCAGGTGGTGGTGAACGGTGCCCAGCGGATCTTCTTCCCGGGCATGCCGGTGGCGGCGGAGAGCGTGGACATGCGCGGCTCGGGCGCGACAGCCGGTGAGTACGCCGCCATGCGCTGAGCCTTCACGACTCCAGCAATAACCATAACCCCTGAATGACGTGTTTGGGGCGGGCGACTTGCCCGCCCCGGGAGGGAGTCTTGTCATGAATTTCGCCAAGTTCTTCGTCGACCGGCCGATCTTCGCCGCGGTGCTGTCGATCCTGATTTTCATTGCCGGCGCCATCACCATCCCGCTGTTGCCGGTCAGCGAATACCCCGACGTGGTGCCGCCCACCGTGCAGGTGCGCGCCATCTATCCCGGCGCCAACCCCAGCGAGATTGCCGACACGGTGGCCACGCCGCTGGAAGAGGCGATCACCGGGGTCGAGAACCTGATGTACATGAAGTCGGTGGCCGGCTCCGACGGGGTGCTGGCGATGACGCTGACCTTTCGCCCCGGTACCGACCCCGACGAGGCCCAGGTCCAGGTGCAGAACCGGGTCAGCCAGGCACTGGCGAGGCTGCCCGAAGCGGTGCGCCGCCAGGGTGTGACCACCGACAAGCAGTCGCCCGACCTGACCATGGTGCCGCAGCTGATCTCGCCCGACGGCCGCTACGACAGCACTTACCTGCGCAACTACGCGGCGCTGCACGTGCGTGACGAGCTGGCGCGGCTGCCCGGGGTGGGCCAGGCGATGCTGTTCGGCGCCGGGGACTACGCCATGCGGGTATGGATCGACCCTGACCGTGCCGCCGCCCGCGGGCTTACCGCCGGCGACATCATTGCCGCGATCCGCGAGCAGAACGTGCATGTCTCGGCCGGCCAGCTCGGTGCGCCGCCGACACCGTCCTCGTCGGATTTCCTCATCTCCATCAATGCCCAGGGGCGCCTGACCACCGAGGAGGAATTCGGCGACATCGTGGTCAGGGCCGGCAGCGATGGCCAGATCACCTACCTTTCGGACGTGGCACGTATCGAGCTCGGCGCCGCCGAGTACTCGCTGCGTGCGCTGCTCGACAACCAGCAGGCGGTGGCCATCGGTATCTTCCAGGCCCCCGGCTCCAACGCCATCGCACTCTCCGATGCGGTGCGCGAAAAAATGGACGAGTTGTCGGAGCGTTTCCCCGAGGGCGTGGAGCACACCATCGTCTACGACCCCACGGTGTTCGTGCGCGACTCGATCAAGTCGGTGATCAAGACCCTGCTCGAGGCGGTGCTGCTGGTGGTATTGGTGGTGACGCTGTTCCTGCTGTTCGTG
>SKVX01000490.1 GCA_007129225.1 Halomonas sp. | reverse complement strand
TGCAGCGCCTTGGCGTGAGCCAGGACAAGTACCGCCAGGGGGATCACGTCGTGACTTCGCCCACCGACGGCGCCGAGATCGGCCGCATCGCGCTCGAGGGAGCGGATGCGGTCGAGTCGCGTATCGCACGCGCCCGGCAGGCCTTCGAGCAGTGGAGTCGGGTACCGGCGCCCCGTCGCGGCGAGCTGGTTCGCCTGTTCGGTGAGCAGCTGCGTCGCCACAAGGATGACCTCGGTACCCTGGTGACCCTGGAGTGCGGCAAGATCCTCCAGGAAGGCCTCGGTGAGGTGCAGGAGATGATCGATATCTGCGACCTGGCGGTCGGCCAGTCGCGCCAGCTCTACGGCCTGACCATCGCCTCCGAGCGCTCGGGGCATCACATGCGAGAGAGCTGGCATCCGCTGGGGCCGGTTGGCCTGATCACTGCCTTCAATTTCCCGGTGGCTCCCTGGGCATGGAATGCCGCCCTGGCGCTGGTATGCGGCAACAGCCTGCTGTGGAAGCCTTCGGAAAAGACCCCGCTCAGCGCCCTGGCCTGCCAGGCGCTTCTGGAGCGCGCCATGGATGAGTTCGGCGACGACGCTCCGGCGGACCTCAGCCAGGTCATTCTCGGCGACCGCGAGGCCGGCGAGCGCCTGGCCGACGACCCCCGGGTACCGCTGATCAGCGCCACCGGCAGCACCCGCATGGGCCACGAGGTCGCGCCGCGTGTCGCCGCCCGCTTCGGGCGCAGCATCCTGGAGCTCGGCGGCAACAACGCCATGATCCTGGCGCCGAGCGCCGACCTGGACATGGCGGTGCGCGCGATCCTGTTCTCGGCGGTGGGCACCGCCGGCCAGCGCTGTACCACCCTGCGTCGCTTGATCGTCCATGAGTCCATTCGTGACGAGGTGCTCGAGCGGGTGAAGACGGCCTACTCGGGCATCAGTATCGGCGACCCCATGGCGGGGAATCTCGTCGGTCCGCTGATCGACGCCCAGGCCTATGACCAGATGCAGTCCGCCCTGGACCGGGCGCGCCAGCAGGGCGCCCGGGTATTCGGCGGCGAACGCCGGTTGGCCGAGACCTATCCCGACGGCTATTACGTGGCCCCGGCCATCGTCGAGGTGGAAGGCCAGGACGAGCTGGTCAGGAACGAGACCTTCGCCCCGATTCTCTATGTCATGAGCTATCGCGAGCTGGATCAGGCGCTGGTCTTGCAGAACGACGTGCCCCAGGGCCTGTCGTCGTGCATCTTCACCACCGACGTGCGCGAGGCCGAGACCTTCGTCTCCGATCAGGGCAGCGATTGCGGGATCGCCAACGTCAACATCGGACCGAGCGGTGCCGAGATCGGTGGCGCCTTCGGCGGCGAGAAGGAGACCGGCGGCGGCCGCGAGTCCGGCTCGGACGTGTGGAAGAGCTACATGCGCCGCCAGACCAACACCGTCAACTACTCCCGTGAACTGCCCCTGGCGCAGGGCATCCGCTTCGATTGAGCGTGGCCGGGCTCCGGCGTCATGGTCAGCCGCAGCCCTCGATAACCGGTTCAAGCACGGGAGGCACCATGGAAGAGCGCTGTCTATGGCAGTCCACCTCGCAGGAGCCGCCCTTGAAATGGGAGGCACTGCAGAGCGATCACGCGGCCGATGTGGTGGTGATCGGTGGCGGCATCACCGGGCTGAGCACCGCGCTGCACCTCGCCGAGGCCGGCGTCGACGTGACCCTGCTCGAGTCGGGGGATATCCCCAGTGGCGGTTCGGGGCTCAGCGTCGGCCTGGTCAATGCGGGACTGTGGATTCCACCGGATGATATTCGCGCCGTGCTGGGTGAGGCGCTCGGCGAGCGTGCCAACGCCATTCTGGGCGGTGCTCCGGCGGAAGTCTTTTCGCTGATCGAACGGCACGGCATCGACTGTCAGGCGACCCGCACGGGCAGCCTGCATCTGGCTCACAATGGCGGGGGCGAGCAAGAACTGGCGCGTCGAGCGGAACAGTTTCAGCGACGCGGTGCGCCGGTGGAACTCCTCGAGGCGGACGCCTGCCGGGAAAGGGTGGGTACCCGGTGCATCCGCCGGGCGCTTCTCGATCGCCGAGCCGGCACCCTCAACCCCACCGCTTACACACGGGGCCTGGCCAGGGCCGCCAAGGCGGCCGGGGCACGCCTGTACACCCGGAGTGCTGCCACCGGCGTTGCCAAAGCGGGGGATGACTGGCGGGTGACCACCGAGCTTGGCAGCGTCTCGGCGCCGCGGCTGGTACTCGCCACCAATGCCTACACCGAAGATCACTGGAACGAGGTGCGCCATCACTTCTTTCCCGGCTACTTCTTTCAGGTCGCCTCCCGGCCCCTGGCCGCAGAACTCGCCGGGGACATCCTGCCCGAGCGTCAGGGCGCCTGGGATACCCGCATGGTGCTGAGCAGCATGCGCCGCGACGCCGAGGGCCGGCTGATTCTCGGCAGCCTGGGCAAGGGGGAGGGGAGGCCCTCTGCTTACCTGCGCTGTTGGGCCAACCGCATACAGCGTCACTACTTTCCTCAATTGGGAAACGTCGAGTGGGAGTGCACTTGGACGGGGCGAATCGCCTTCACGCCCGATCATACGCTGCGCCTTTTCGAACTCGCCCCCGGCGTGCTGGGGGTGTCGGGCTACAACGGCCGCGGTATCACTACCGGCACCGTGGTGGGCAAGGGTTTTGCCCGGTACCTGGTCTCCGGCGATGACGCCCTGCTGCCCCTGCCGATTCGCTCCCCGCAGCCGATACGCGCCAGGGCGCTTCGAAGTGCAGGCTATGAGGGGGGCTTCACGCTCTACCACACGGGGCAATGCTTGCGGGTACTGAGCTGAGCCTGGCGATGGTTCATGCCGCTCAGGGGAGAGGATCGATGGGCACCGGTACCGTCACTTCGTCTTTTACCAGCTCCATCACGACGAAGGAGTGTGTCTGGTGAACGTTCGGCAGTCGTCCAATCTGCTGCACCAGCACGGCACGGTAATGCGAAATATCGTGGGTTCTCACCTTGAGCATGTAATCGAAGTTGCCCGCCACCATGTAGCAGCCCTGCACTTCGGGAATAAGGCGCACCGCCTGGTTGAACCGGTCCAGGGCGTCCTCGCTGGTCTTCTCCATCGTTACCAGCACCACCAGGACATGACCCGCACCCAGCTGCTCCGGGTCCAGGTCGGCGCGGTAGCCGCGAATGATACCGGCCTGCTCGAGTCGGCGCACTCGCTGGGCGCAGGGCGTTTTGGTGAGGTTCACCCGGCTCGCCAACTCCACGATGGGAAGGCGTCCATGCTCCTGTAGCTGATTCAGGATACGGCGATCTATGCGATCCAGTTTAATAGCCATATTGCCTACTAGTTTTTGTTATCGAGGACAAAGGTAAATCAATTTAGCGTTATTTGGAGCCAATTCCTAGCCAATATGACAAACAATGAGTCTTGTGGGTAAGTGGCCATAACACACACATCAAACCCAAGGTGTTTCACATGACAACTCCAATAAAACCTGTTGAATTTCAACGACCAAGCCTGAAGCTCGCGCTCACTCCCGTCGTGCTGACGTTGCTGATTCTGGGAGTGCAGCTGTTCTATTTCGGCGATTTCACGCCCCATATTCCCTTGGCCATGGGCCTGGCCATCACGGCGCTGGTGGGGGTCAAGCTGGGCTTCAAGTGGAAGCAGATCGAAGAGGGCGTCTTCCACGTCATCCACGTCTCCCTGCCCTCCGTTTCGGTGCTGATCTGCGTCGGCATGATCATCGGTGTATGGATCGCCAGCGGCACCGTGCCGACCCTGATCTACTACGGCTTGACGCTGCTCTCACCGGCTATCTTCCTCGGGGCGGCCATGCTGCTCTGCTCGATCGTCTCCCTGGCGCTGGGCACCTCCTGGGGTACGGTCGGCACGGTGGGCCTCGCCCTGATGGGCATCGGCGCGGGTTTCGATATACCGATGTACTGGACCGCCGGTGCGGTGGTGTCGGGCGCCTTCTTCGGCGACAAGGTCTCGCCGCTCTCGGACACCACGAACCTCGCTCCCGCGGTGACCGGCACGGACGTCTTCTCGCATATCAAGAACATGATGCCGACGACGGTTCCGGCCATGCTGATCGCCTTTGTCATCTATCTGGTGGCGGGCTTCACCATGATCGACGACGCGACCGCGTCCTTCGAAAGGATCGACGCCATTACCTCGGCACTGCAGGCCAATTTCACCATCTCGGCCTGGCTCCTGTTGCCGGCGGTGCTGGTGATCGTGCTCGCGGTCAAGCGCATGCCGCCGATCCCGTCGCTGTTCGCCGGGGTCCTGGCCGGTGCGGTGACCGCCATGATCGTCCAAGGTGTCGGCGTGCATGACGTGCTCACCTATGCCAATAGCGGCTATTCGATAGAGACCGGTGTCGCCGCCATCGATAGCCTGCTGAACCGCGGCGGTATCCAGTCGATGATGTGGACCATCTCCCTGGTACTGATCGCGCTGGGCTTCGGCGGTGCGCTGGAGAAGACCGGCTGCCTGCAGACGATCATCAGTGCGATCATGACCAAGGTGAGCAGCTTCAAGGGGCTGCAGACCTCGGCGGTGCTGACCTCGGTCTCCACCAACCTGGTCGCCGGCGACCCCTACCTCTCCATCGCCCTGCCCGGCCGCATGTATGCGCCCACCTACCGCGGCATGGGGTATTCGACCCTGAACCTGTCGCGCGCCATCGAGGAAGGCGGCACGCTCATCTCGCCGCTGATACCCTGGAATGCCGGCGGTGCCTTCGTGATCAGCGCCCTGGCGCTGGGTATCGCCGACGGCAACGTCGAGAACCTGCTCTACATCCCGCTGGCCTTTGCCTGCTGGCTCTCTCCGGTGATCGGCCTGATCTA
>SKVX01000359.1 GCA_007129225.1 Halomonas sp. | reverse complement strand
CAGGGGTGCTACGAACTGCTGGGCCTCGACTGCATGGTGGACAGCGACCTCAAGCCGTGGATCCTGGAGTGCAACCTGAGTCCATCACTGGGCATCTGTGCCAAGCCGGAGAGCGGCGGCATCGTCGAAGAAGCGGTCAAAGGCGGCCTGGTGCGAGACATGATCTCCCTGGTCGGCATCGGCGGCGCTCCTGCCAGCGGCCCGAACACCCACTCCGAGTCGCGGGAGGAGGCCACTCGCCATCTCGCCGATGAAGCCGAGGCCGAGCTGGCCAGGGCCGGCGACTACCGGCGGCTGTTCCCCGGGGCCGATCCGGCTCGCTATCTCCCGTTCTTTTCACTGCCACGACTCGCCGATGCCCAGCTTGCCGACAGTCTAGCGAGCCATCCCGTTCCGCGGCCACGGCTGGCGCGCCGCCATGTGGTCGAGATCCTCGACGAGGACCAACTGGCCCTCTATGCCACCCATACCGGTGAATACTTTCGACTCAACGACACCGCCTCGCTGATCTGGCTGCTGGCGACTGATGGCCTGGACCCCGATGCCATTGCCGAGCAGTTGGCCGGCACCTTCGCCGCCACGGCTCCCGGGTCAACGGGTCCAGCGGTCCCGACACGCCAGCAGCTGCGCCAGCAGGTCTGGGACGCCCTCGCGGAGTGGTGCCGTACCGGACTGCTCCGACAACAGGGCAGCCTGGATAATACTCCGCTCTCTGCTGGTGGTGAGTCTTCCGTTGATGAGTCCGCTGGTGACGAGCAAGCCACTCCTGTCTCGCCCCCCAACCAGCCTCTGCGTCTGGCGTGCCGGGAGGGTGACTATGTCCTGCATTGCGATAGTGTCCCCGCCCTGGCGCGCCTGTCCGCCTTCTTCGCCGGCCAGCTCGCTGTAGGGCGCGAGGATCGCAGCCCAGGGACTCGCCTGGAGGTCCTGCGCGACTCGCCGGGCTATACCCTGGCCGCCCAGGGTGAGGTGATCGCGGCGAGGGTGACCCTGGCCGGGCTTGGGCCGGTGGTTGCCACCTACCTGGCCAGGCAGGCCGCGTCGAACGAACGACCGGTCATCGACACGGCCCTGCTGGCGGCGCGCAATGGGGCAGCTGCGATCTGCCTGTTTGCGACCCGCGACGATAGCGAGGCCATGGCCCGGCACCTTGCCTCGTCTCCCGATCTGACGCTGTCCCGAGGGCTACGCAGGATGGCAAGCCGCTTCGGGCACGCCGAGCCGCTTGGGCTGCCGATTGCACAGGTCGGACGGCATGACGACGCGACAACACTGCCCGAAGTCATCACGATACAAGGGGTGCTCTGGGTAAATCAGGGCAAGGGCTGCCTGGAGGACATCCACAGGAGCGTATCGACACTCGATACCCTGGGCGCCCTGCTACCCGTCTGCCTCGCCGGGGGTGGAAAGGCCATGGGGGCCGACCATGTCATGGCGCTCTCCGAGTGGCTCACCCGCTGCCCGCGTTGGGCCATCGAGACAGGCGAGGCACCGGAGTCGGAGCTTTCCAGGGTGCTGGATGAACTCGTGGCGGAATCCGGCGAGCCGGACGCCTCGCCGCATCACTGGCAACCTGGGGTCGCCGATGTCACCGCCAGCCGAGTGTAACGCCTGGTCTGATCCGTCCCGACGCTGGGCACGGGTCTCAGCCCAGCCGTTCGCATAGGGAATCCAGATCGGGCACGGTCAGGTCGGGCTCGATGGCCCAGGGGTCGAAGGGTGCGTCGAGGCTGCGACGCACCCAGGCGGCATGCAGGCCTGCATGGCGGGCGCCGATGACATCGAAGGGGTTGCTGGAGATCAGCCAGGTATCGCCGGGAGCGACCTCAAGCCGGTTCCGCAGGTGAGCGTATACCGCCGGGTCGGGCTTGAAGCGCTTGACCTCATCGACGCTGATCACAGCCTCGAAACGATCGAGAATCCCGGCCTGGTCGAGCAGGGTACTGACCGCCGCCCCGGTGCCATTGGAGAAGGCCACGCAGCGTACCCCGCTCTCGACCAGCCGGGCCAGCGCCTCGGGTGCCTCGGGAAAGGCGGGGAGCCTGCCATAGACAGACATCAGGTGGTCCTTGTCGACGTCCGAGAGGCGCGTCTGCAACACACGATCGGTAAACTCCAGCGCCTCGAGGGTGCACTGCGAAAATGGCACATAGGCGCCCATCAGGCTACGGCGAAAACTGTACTCCAGCTGCTTGTCACGCCAGCGTCGCGAAAACTCCACGGCCAGCCCGGCCTTGTCGGACACACCCAACCGTGTTTCCAGCTCGGTCACCACACCGTGGGTGTCGATCAATGTGCCATAGACGTCAAACGCCAGTACCTGTGTCATCTGCTACGCCCTTCGGTTGCCATGAACTCACCAGAATGGGGGCTGCCGGGCAGCGATTCAATCGTTAACCATCCACCATCCTATCGACCTGTCAGCTTCCTTGCCCGGTCAAAGGTTTCAAGCGACACCGCGTTGCCGGAGAGGATAAGCGCCACTCGCTGGCCGCGCACCTCGAAGTCGTGCTCGGCAAGGGCGGCGAGCCCTACTGCGGCGGCGCCTTCCACCAGCAGCTTCTCCTGTTCCAGGATGTCGACCATGGCCCGGGCGATGGCCGGCTCCGAGACCTGACAGTGATCGTCCATCACCTCGCGTACCAGTTCGAAGGTGCAACGGTTGTCGAGGCCGATACCGCCTCCCAGGGAGTCGCCCAGGCTCTCGACCTCCTTTACCGCTATGGGTCGGCCGACTCGCAGGCTCTCCCACATGGCCGCCCCGCGAGCCAGGCTGACGCCGGTGATCCGGGTCCCGGGGCGTATGGCCTTTACCGCCGCTCCGATGCCGCCCAGCAGGCCGCCACCGGAGAGCCCGACGATCACCCGGTCGAGATCCGGTGCATCCTCCATCAGTTCCAGGCCGATGGTGCCCTGCCCGGCTGCTATCAACGGGTCGTCGAAGGGCGGAATCAGCGTCATGCCACGCTCGCGCACCAGGCGCTCAACCTCGCCGAAGGCCTCGTCCTGGCTCTCGCCCACCCGGACAACCTCGGCGCCCAGCGTCTCGATGGCGGCTACCTTGTTGGCCGGCACCAGGTGCGACAGGCAGATCGTCGCTGGCACGCCGAGACGCGAGGCGGCAAGGGCCACCGCCCGACCGTGATTCCCCGTGGACGCAGTGGTGACGCCGGCCGAAAGCGAATCGCGACCTCGGGCTTCCATAAGCGCGGCGATCATGTTGGTGGCACCACGCAGCTTGAAGGCGCCGCTCGGCTGGCAGGTTTCCAGCTTCAGGTAGATGTCGGCATCGAAGTGCGCGGAAAGCGCCGTCGAATGGATCAGCGGCGAGCGGACCACCTGGCCGGCAATGCGTCGGCGCGCCTCGTAGATCAGGGCTGGCGTCACCCCATGGCGTGGCGGCATGGTCACCCCTTTCACTCTTCTCGGGAAAAACGCGGAACCGGGCCACAAGGGCCCGGCTGAGATACTGACTGGCAGTATAGGAAATATAGCGATCCCTGCCGCGGAGACCCACGCCAGGGTCCGGCATCAACCGACGGTCATGGTGGCCTTGATGGCGCCCTCACGGACCAGTTCGTCGGTTACCTTGTCCACGGCGCGCCGGGCGCGGGCGACGATCTCGTCGACTTCCGCTCGGGTGGTGGTCAATGGCGGTGCGAAGCCCAGAATATCGCCCTGGGGCATGGCGCGGGCGATCAGGTTCTCGTCCAGCGCGGCGGCGGCGATACGCGGACCGACCTTGTGCGCGGCATCGAAGTGCTGACGCCGAGCCGGGTCGACGGAGAACTCCAGGGCGGCCAGCATGCCCACGCCACGCACGTTGCCGACGATCGGGCTATCGCCGAAGACGGCCTGCATCCGCTGCTGCAGGTAGGCGCCGGTCTCGGCGGCATTGGCTGTGAGTCCTTCACGTTCGATGATCGCCAGGTTGGCCAGGCCTGCGGCACAGCCCAGGGCGTGGCCGGAGTAGGTCCAGCCGTGGCCGATGGGGCCATACTCGCCGGTGCCCTGCTCGAGCACCTGCCAGACACGGTCGCCGACGATCACGCCTGAGAGCGGCTGGTAGGCGCTGGTCAGGCCCTTGGCCACGGTGATGAGATCGGGCTTGATGCCATAGTAGTGGCTGCCGAAGTCGGCCCCGATCCGCCCGAAGCCGCATACCACTTCGTCGGCGATCAGCAGGATATCGTACTTGGCCAGCACCGCCTGGATCTCCGCCCAGTAGCCTTCCGGCGGCGGCACGATACCGCCGGTCCCCAGCACCGGCTCGCCGATGAAGGCGGCCACGGTGTCGGGCCCTTCGGCCAGGATCATCTCCTCGAGCTTGCGCGCGCAGTGCTTCGAGAAGTCCCGCTCGGACATGCCTTCCAGTTCCGCTGCGCGCTGGTAGTAGAACGGCGCTTCGGTATGACGGATGGTGTCGATGGGCAGATCGAAGTGGTCGTGGAACGCCTTGAGCCCGGTCAGCGAGCCTGAGGCGATGCCGGAGCCGTGGTAGCCGCGCATGCGCGAGATGACCTTCTTCTTCTGCGGCAGGCCGCGCACGTTGTTGTAGTAGCGCACGATCTTTAGCTGGGTCTCGTTGGCATCACTGCCCGACATGCCGTAGTAGACCTTGGACATGCCGGGGCCGGCCAGCTCGAGAATCTTCTCGGAGAGCGCAATCTGCGGCTCGTTGGAGTGGCCCACGTAGGTGTGGTAGTAGGAGAGCTCCAGCGCCTGCTGATAGATCGCCTCGGCCACTTCGGTGCGCCCGTAGCCGATGTTGACGCAGTAGAGCCCGGCGAAACCGTCGATGAACTCGCGCCCGTCCTTGTCGACGATGTGGATCCCCTTGCCGCCGGTGATCACCCGGCCCGGCGCATCGCCAT
>SKVX01000528.1 GCA_007129225.1 Halomonas sp. | reverse complement strand
TCGCATCTTGTAGCGTGGTGCTATGAAACTTGCCAGCCTGGTAGCTAACATTCTTGCCAGCGATCTCTGCTGGCTTTGGACCTGCCACCCTTGGCTGTCATGGTGGCGTGCCGATCATCCGCTCCAGCTCACGGTTGAAGGCCTCCGGCCTGGCCATGTGCAGGAAGTGGTCGGTATCTTCGATGATCACGGCGTCGAACTCGGGCAGGAGTTGCCGGTTCGCTTCGTCGTCGGTCGGCCACAGGTCGGCGTTGATAGCCACCACGGGTATCGTCAGTGCCTCGAAATGTCGTGCTGCTTCGCCATCGGCATGCCGTGACAGCATGTCCCCCATGGCGCTGGTGGCCACCTCCGGCGGAGCGGCCGCCATGTCATGCATGACCCAGTCGCGCAGCTCGGGATCGGTGCTCTCGATGAACATCGACGCCACGAACTGGCGTGCGGCCGGCGCAAAGTCCTCCTGGAGCGGTTCCAGCATTCCGTCGCGCTGCTCCTGGCTGATTTCCGAGGCCACCTGATGGAAGGTGTCGACGCCCACGATTCCGATGACGCGTTCCGGCATCAGGCGTGCCGCTTCCACGCTGACCGGCCCGCCCATGGAGTGCCCGATGAGGATCGCCTGTTCCACGTCCAGGTCTTCCAGTACCGCCTTCACGTCCTCCCCGAAGGCCGGCATGGTGTAGGCGTCACGCCCCAGGCCAGAATGGCCGTGTCCCGCAAGATCGATCGTCACGACTTGATGCGTCTGCGAAAAGTAGGGCACCTGCCCGCGCCAGTAACGCCCGTCGCAGCTCCAGCCATGGATGAAGACCAGCGTCGGCTCGCCGCTGCCCTGCACCTCGTAGGCAATCGGCACGCCGTCCGCCGAGTCGGTCATTCGCGGCCAGTTGACTTCGTCTGCCAGCGCCGGGCTGGCAATCGCCAGCAGCAGCACCAGGCTCAGGTAACGCATGCCGTGCAATGCAAATCCCCTCATGACGCCTCCCTTGAGTTTTACCTGACTCATCCAGCATAGCCGAGCCAGCCGCGTCGTTTCGCGAAACTTGCGACCTGCTGCCCCCGATCGTAAACAGGCCGCCGATCATGGATCGGCGGCCTGGGATGTGGCGTCAGCGTGGCCCCCGGTGGGGGCAAAGGCTTACTTGGCCTTGGGAGCGGCTTCCTTGACGGCCTTGTTGGCGGTCTCGGTGGTCTCTTTGGCGCTTTCCTTGGCTTGCTCGACGCTGCTTTCGGTCAGCTTCTGGCTTTCCTGAACGAATTCCTGCTGCAGGGTCACTACCTTCTCGGCATCGCCCTTCAGGCGCTCGGTCAGATCCTGGACCACCTGCTGCTGGCCTTCCAGATAGCTCTTCAGGCCTTCGGCGTCCTTGACCTCTGTCAGGCTGCGCAGCTGCGTCAGGTTGATGTCGGCATAGGCTTTGGTGGCCTCAAGCTGGGTATTGATCAGCTTTTCGGTGAAGTCGGCGGAGAGGGCGGCGAAGGCGCGCGCCGGGGCGAAGAAAACGGACTCAAGCTGGACGGTGTCAAATTGCTTGGCGTCGAATGCGAATGCGTTGGTCATGATGAGAACCTCCGGGGTTCTGAATGCGATGGAACGGGAGATTTCCGTTCTGCTGCACTGCACAATAACAGGAGTTTTTGTGCAGTGCAACATCGCCCGGGGATGGCGCCCCGTTGACTCGTCCGAGGATGGCGCCCCACCCTGGTTCAACTCATGGGACGAACTCCACAACCAACGACGAAGAGCTGAAAAAACATAGCCGATTACCATGCAAGGCGTTTGCTGCTGGACCCCTCATCGCGCTGGTTTCAAGGTATGGTGGTGGCAGCACGAAGACGCACCGAGCCGGCCTTGGCAGGTGTTGTTCTGTTTTCTTTGATATAGGAGAAGCCCATGCAAGATATAAGACGTCTTGAGGTTGGCATGACCACTAAGATTGGCACGGATCAGGTGAAGGAGCCTGAGGTGGGCAGGGAATATGTCCGGGGGCTCGATTCCAATAGCTGGCTCCTGTTTACCGAAGATCCGGCTGAGGATCGCCCAGTCGTTGTTCGTATTGATAGCATCGAGGGTGATGTGTGCCACTGCACGGTCACAAGAAAGCTAAGTTGATTGCGATTGTCCTGATGCATATTGAAAAATGTCAATCGGGATAAGGAGTTGGAGAAAGTGGCAACTACTAAGGATTTCTTAGTAGTTCGAAAGGAAGACAGGCGGGAGGTGCAGCGCAATTTTAACAAATGGTTGAACGAGGTTTTTCCAGCCTGAGAGACGGCGGAAAGATAAAGGCCGAATCCCCGATGGCTCACTCCCGTTCGTCCCTTGTCGAGCGAAGCAGCACTCGGTCCCTGCCCCGGGTGTCAAGCACTCGTTCAGCACCGAGCTGTTCTGTACCCTGCGTTTTTCAAGCACACACCAGCCTTGCCCGGCTGGCGCCGTTCCCCAGTGGCTCCACCTTGATCTGCACTGGTATGCGTTCATGCATCTCCTGGATGTGAGAGATCACGCCGACGCGTCGTCCCTGAGCCTGCAGGCCGTCGAGGGCGTCCATGGCGAGTGCCAGCGACTGCGGGTCTAGGCTGCCGAAGCCTTCGTCGATGAACAGCGACTCAATCACCAGGTTGCCCGAGGCCATCGAGGCCAGGCCCAGGGCCAGTGCCAGGGAGACGAGGAAGGTTTCGCCGCCGGAGAGGGAGTGCGCGGAGCGCTGCTCGTCGCCCATGTCATGATCGATGACCAGCATGCCCAGCGGGCTGCCGCCCCGCGCCAGGCGATAGCGTGGGGCGAGGTTGGCCAGGTGGGCGTTGGCGTGGTCGAGCAGCAGTTCCAGGTTGTAGGCCTGGGCGATGCGGCGGAAGGCCTTGCCGTCGGCGGATCCGATCAGTTCGCTGATGCGCCCCCAGCGGTGATGCTCGGTGCGCGCCGCTTCCAGTTCGGCCTGGCCAGCCTGTTGGCGTGCCCGGCGGCGGTCGTCGTCGCGCAGGGCATGAACCGCGTCGTCCCGCACTCGTTGGGCCTCGGCCAGCCTGGGTTCAAGGGCTTCCCGTTCAGCGGCCAGGGCTTCCCGGCGTCTGGCGATCCTCGCTTCGCAAGCTTCGCCCAGTAGCTCATCGTCGCTTTCGTCATCGGCCAGCCCCTGGGCGCGGCGGTGGCGAAGCAGGGCGGTGCGGCGTTCGGCCAGGGTGGCGGCGGCGCGCTGGCTGGCTTCTTCCGCCGCCTGCAGCCGGGCTTCGTCGCGGTCGGCTTCCTCCTGAGGCTGGGCCAGCAGGCGGGCGAGGGTGGCATCGTCCAGCTCGGGGTGCGCCTGGCGCCACTCGCCGAGTGAGCGGGCGAGCTGGTCGCTCTCCTGCTGCAAGGCGCCGAGTTGCTGCTGCTGGTGGTCGAGTAGCTGAGTCAGGCGTTGCAGCTCTCGTTCAGCAGCATGTTGGCGGCTGAGGGCGGCATCCAGGGCCTGACGGGCCTGGGCCTCGGTGTGGTCGAGTCGTTGCTGCCAGGCCTCCGGCGTGGCGTAGTCGCCGAGCAGGGTGCGCAGGGCGGCGGCGGTCTCGTCATGCCGGCGCTGCAGGGCGGGGCAGCGTGCGTCCAGCTCGGCCAGCCGTGCCTCGGCGTTGGTCTTCTCGGTCGTCAGGCGCGTCAGTGCCAGCTCACCCTGGCGCAGCGACTCCTCCAGCGGTGCCAGTTCGGCCTCGGCGCGCTGCAGCCGCTCGAGGGTGGCCTGGTGGGTATTGCGCTCGTTGCTGCTGTTCTGGCGCTGCCGGCTCAGCCAGGCGTCACGCTCGTCCGCCGCCACGGGGGTCAGTTCCTCCGTCAACGGGTGGGCATCGAGTGCCTGGCGAGCCGCTTGCAGACGCGCCTGGCCTGCCGGCTGCTCATTCTGGTGCTGTTGCAGGGTATCCCGCACCACCTTGTACTGCGCTTGCAGCTCCTGGTGGGCATTCAGTGCCTGTTCGCAGTTCTGCCGGGCGTCATCGAGCTCGCGCTCCTCTGCGGCCTGTTGGGCGGCGAGCTGGGCCGCCTCGGGGGTGGCCGGGGGATGCTGGCGCCAGGGATGGTCGCGACCGCCGCAGACCGGGCAGGGCTCGCCTTCCTGCAGGCCTTCGCGGAGCATCACCACACTGTCGCTCCGGGCGGCCCGGGCCCGTTCGATAAAGGCGCTCAGGCTGTCATGGTGTGACTTTCGCTCTTCCAGGCGCTGGCGGGCGGCCTGCCCCTCACGGGTCAGCACCTCCAGGCGTTCATGGGCTTCGGCAAGACGCGTTTCGCGCTGCCGATGAGTGCGCTCGGCCTCGTGATACTCGCGCCAGACGCCCTGCAGTTCGCCCAGGGCCAGCTGGCGGCTGGCGGCACTGTCGTGGGCCTGCTGAATGGCCTGGCGGGCGGCAGGCTGGTAGGTGTGACTCCCCATCAATTCGGCCAGGGTGGCCTGCCACTGGCGCTGCTGCTCGAGCCGCTGCTGCTGCCTTTCATGCTCCTGGCGATGCTGCTTGCGGTGCCGAGCGGCCTGCTCCCGAGCACGCTCGCATTCGGCAGTCAGCTCAGCCAGTTCGCGCCGCCGCTGGGTCAGGGCGTGGTGCTGTTCACGCGCCTGGTTCAGGTCGGGCTCGGCCTTGCGGCGCGCTTCGTTGGCTGCCTCCAAGGCCAGGGCGGCCTGGCGGTGGAGGCCGGTAGCGTCCTGCGCCTCCTGCTGGGCCCGAGCCAGCGCCTGGCGGGTGGTGTCGCGGGCATGCTCTGCCTCGGCGATCAGCCTGGGCAGGCGGGCTTGACGGGAGAGGTCCTGGCGGCGGGGAGCCATCAGGCGGCGCCACCGGCGGTCGGCACGCTGCTCAGCCAGCGCCTGCCAATGGGTGTCGGCTGCCTGCTGCTGGTCCAATCCCTCGACAT
>SKVX01000539.1 GCA_007129225.1 Halomonas sp. | reverse complement strand
TTCGACGACGATCGTGACGCCATGTTCGAGCGGGCCAGGGCGGCCGGAGTGGGGCACTTCATGGTGCCTGGCACCACCCGGGAGCGCTGGCCTGGCGTGCTGGCGCTGGGTGAAAAGAGAGACGACGTCAGTATCAGCCTGGGCCTGCATCCCTATTTCATGGACGAGCACCGGGAGGGGGATGTCGAGGCGCTGGCCCAGGCGCTCGATGCGCACCCCGAGGTGAGGGCGCTGGGCGAGTGCGGCATCGATGCCCGCTTCGAGGAGAGCCTGGACGCTCAGTGGGCGCTGTTCAATGCCCAGCTTCGCCTGGCCAAGTCGCGCCAGCTGCCGGTGGTGATCCACTGCGTGCACGCCAACGATAAGGTCTCCCAGCGCCTGCGTCAGCTCGACCTGCCGGCGGGCGGGCTGATCCATGCCTTCGCCGGTTCGCCGGATCAGGCCTGGAAATTCCTCGATCTCGGCTTCGTGGTCGGCCTGGGCGGTGCCGTGACGTATGAGCGTGCCCAGCGGCTGTGGCGGGCGGTGAAGAGCCTGCCCCGGGACGGCTTCGTGCTGGAGACGGACAGCCCCGACATGCCGCTGTGTGGCCACCAGGGGCAGCGCAACGAGCCCGCCCGGATTACCCGGGTGTGTGAGAGGGTGGCTGAGCTGCGCGGCGAGTCCTACGCCGCGATAGCCGAGCAGAGCACGGCCACCGCGAAGCGTGTCTTTGGCCTCCCGGCGTGACGCCCGGGCTGGTTTTTTCGGGAATGCCTAGGCCAGGGTTTCCGGATCCAGCCGTTCGATGGGGTATGGCAGTTTCAATAACTTGACCGGTTGCCCGTCGACGCTCAGCGGTCCGATTTCCTCCCGGGTGCTGGTCACCGCGAGGATCTCCGGCTGACCGTAGGCGTCCATTTCGGCGGCCAGCACTTCGCCCTGGGACTTGCCGTTGGCATCGAGCAGGGGAGTACCGAGTTCCGGGACGCCGGCTCCCTCCAGTTGAGCTCTTGCCAGCCGTTTTTTAACCTGGCCGCGGAAGTGGGCTCGTGCCACCACCTCCTGTCCGGTATAGCACCCCTTCTTGAAGCTGATCCCGCCCAGGGCTTCCCAGTTGATCATCTGGGGTAGCAGGGCGTCCTCATGGTGGGGGGTGAGCCAGGCGAGCCCGGCCTGGATATCGTGAAGACACCAGACGGCATTCCCGACCAGGGGGGCTTGCGGGGTCAGGCGAGGGACAATCTCCAGCGCCGCATCGACGGATAGGCAAGCCAGCAGCCGTGGCTGGGGCCCGGGATGAGTGAGCAACTGGACGTTCTCGTCCCCGGCCTGGCGCCAGACGGTAGGCGGCACCAGGTCGAAACGCACCTCCGCCAGGGCATTGGCCTCCTTGCCGATCAGGCCGATCAGGGCAAGGTCGTCGCGCACCCTGAGCTCCGACTTGTAGAAGGGGGCAAATTTCTTGAGGTGGTTTCGCAGCGTTTCGATCAAGCCGCGATGCAGTATGAGTCGATAGTGGTCGGGGGCGATCTGCAGCAGCTGGGCATTGGCCAGCATGCGTCCCTTGGCGGTGCAGAAGCAGGTCAAGGGAGCGAAGTCGCCGTTGGCAAGGTCTACCTGGGCGCTGGTTTGGCCCTGGAGAAACTTGCCTGCGCCCGAGCCGATGACATCGAGCACGCCCAGATGGACGAGGGGGGTGACGACGGTGGCGTCCATTGCCTGTCGGGCCGGGGCTGGCGTATCGAAGTCGACCCGGTCCTCACTCTTGCGCCGTCCCTCCAGGGCGGTAATCCAGTCGCTCATTGCCGGTGGCTCCAGGTGCATCATGTCGGGAAGATATGGGTTGTCATGCATAGGGTATGTGGGCAATGGAAGGTAATTGCAACCGGCTGTGGAGCGGTGGGTTGCATGGTAAACTTGTTATTTCGTTATATCCGCCATCCCACCGTTGGGTCAGGAGGTAGCTATGGCACATCAGTCGCTGAGCTTTCGCGGCGTGGAGAACGCCGATCAGGTCAATCGAATTACCACGGCTCTGATGATGCTGGATGGCGTCGAGTCTGCCGAGGTCGGCCGCCATGGGGCCGATGTGCAGGGCCGGGTCTCCCGCGAGGCGCTGGTCAAGGCCGTTCAGTCGCTCAAGCTACCCATCGAAGTCCAGTAATCCATCCGAGGTCGTTTCATGAAGAAAACCATTGAAATCGTCAGTGAACGCAACAGCCTCCTGCGCCAGCGGGTCGAGCTGGATGGCTTCGAGGACATCTTCGTCGATGTCCCCAAGGCCTATGGCGGGGAGGGTGGTGCGCCGGATCCCCACGACTATTTCGACCTGTCGCTAGGCGCCTGCAAGGCGATCACCGCCCAGATGTACGCCAAGCGCAAGAAGTGGCCGCTGGAGGGCGTCAGCGTCACGGTAAATCGGGACGACAGCGAGGAACCGAAGGGTACCTATCGACTCGAAGTGGTCATGACATTCCATGGCATCGACGATCCGGAACAGCGCGCACGGTTGGAAGAGATCAGCCACAAGTGCCCGATCCATCGCCTGATGACCAGCTCGACGGTGGAAGTCACGACGCGTACTGCCGATACCGCCGGGGCGTGAGCCTGCGGTAGATCGTCATCGTCCTACCCAGGCGCCGTTTCGGCGCCTGATGCATTCCGGAGCCGGCATGAGCAAGCCCTTTCGCCTTCAGTCGAATTTCCAGCCGGCCGGCGACCAGCCGGCGGCCATCGAGAGCCTGATCAGCGGGCTGGAGTCGGGCCTGACTCACCAGACGCTGCTGGGGGTGACTGGATCGGGGAAGACCTTCACCATGGCCAACGTGGTGGAACGGCTGCAGCGACCGACCATCGTCATGGCCCCCAACAAGACCCTGGCGGCCCAACTCTATGGCGAGTTCAAGTCGTTCTTTCCCGACAATGCCATCGAGTATTTCGTCTCCTATTACGATTACTACCAGCCCGAGGCCTACGTTCCGTCGTCGGACACCTTCATCGAGAAGGACGCCTCGATCAACGAGCATATCGAGCAGATGCGGCTGTCGGCGACCAAGGCACTGCTCGAGCGTCGCGATGCCCTGATCGTGGTCTCGGTCTCGGCCATATACGGCCTGGGCGACCCGGAACAGTACCTGAAGATGCGTCTGCATTTCACTCGGGGTGAGCTGATCCACCAGCGCGATTTCCTGCGCCGACTGGCCGAGCTGCAGTACACCCGCAACGACATGGATTTCCGCCGGGGTACCTATCGCGTGCGTGGCGACGTGATCGATATCTACCCGGCCGACTCCGACGAGGAAGCCGTGCGCGTTGAGCTGTTCGACGACGAGATCGACACCATCAGCCTGTTCGACCCGCTGACCGGCGAGGTGCGCGGCAAGGTGCCGCGCATGACCATCTACCCCAAGAGCCACTACGTGACACCGCGGGAAACCATCGTGGCGGCGGCGGACCGGATCAAGACCGAACTGGTCGAACGGCTGGAGTGGCTGCGCAAGCATGACAAGCTGGTGGAGGCTCAGAGGCTTGAGCAGCGCACCCTCTACGACCTCGAAATGATGAACGAGCTCGGCTACTGCAATGGTATCGAGAACTACTCGCGCTACCTGTCGGGACGCGCACCGGGCGAGCCGCCGCCCACGTTCTTCGATTACCTGCCTGCGGACGCGCTGCTGTTCATCGACGAGTCCCACGTCAGCGTTCCCCAGGTGGGCGGCATGTACAAGGGGGATCGTTCCCGCAAGGAGACGCTGGTGGAGTACGGCTTCCGCCTGCCATCGGCGCTGGACAACCGGCCCATGAAATTCGAGGAGTGGGAGCGTATCTCGCCGCAGACCATCTTCGTTTCGGCCACCCCCGGGCCCTACGAGGCGGCGCATGCCGGCCAGCTCGTCGAGCAGGTGGTACGCCCCACCGGGCTGCTCGACCCGAAACTCGAGGTTCGCCCGGCAACGACCCAGGTGGATGACCTGCTCTCCGAGATAGGGTTGCGCACCGATGTTGGTGAACGAGTGCTGGTGACCACGCTGACCAAGCGCATGGCGGAAGACCTCACGGAGTATCTTGACGAACACGGCGTGCGCGTACGCTACCTGCACTCCGATATCGACACCGTGGAGCGTGTCGAGATCATTCGCGACCTGCGGCTGGGAAAGTTCGACGTGCTGGTGGGCATCAACCTGCTGCGCGAGGGCCTCGACATCCCGGAAGTCTCGCTGGTGGCAATCCTTGATGCCGACAAGGAGGGCTTCCTGCGCAACGAGCGCTCGCTTATCCAGACCATCGGGCGGGCGGCGCGCAATGCCCATGGCAAGGCGATCCTGTATGGTGACCGGGTCACCGACTCGATGCGCCGTGCCATGGAGGAAACCGAGCGGCGCAGGGCCAAGCAGATGGAGCACAACGCGGCCCACGGCATTACTCCTACCACCATTACGCGCTCGGTGGCGGACATCATGGAAACCTCCCGGACGCCGGGCAAGAAGGGTAGCCGCAAGCGCGGCGAACGCCAGGTGGCCGAAGGGGCGGGGATCTACGACCTCAACGATTTGTCGCCGAAAGACCTGATCAAGGAGATCTCGCGTACGGAGGACGCCATGTTCGAGGCGGCCCAGAACCTGGAGTTCGAGGAGGCGGCGCGGCTGCGCGATCGGCTGCATGAGCTCAAGGAGCGGCAGCTGGCTCTTGGGTAGGCATCGTTGATTGCCTGCTGCGCTCGATATCTTGCCGGTCCCCGTATCAGCCCCGAGCGGGCCCTGATGGTGATGGCTTCAATACGTTACCAGACAAGCGCGTAAAGCATCGCCCACTCGGGCGGTGATACAAGCGCGCACCGCGCAGCGGTGCCTCACTTGATACTGCCACTAGCCCCTGATATTTTTCCAGTATGACAAAACGTG
>SKVX01000116.1 GCA_007129225.1 Halomonas sp. | reverse complement strand
CCTCGCGATCGAACGCGACGCCGCGCTGCCGCACGGTGTGCAACTCGCGCTCGAACACGGCGAAGTCGGTGATCGTATGGGGCGTCATCGCTCCCCGGTCCTGGAAGTACGCGGCCCAGGCATCCGGCGGAAGGTTCGAGATGATCGCCTTGCCCATGGCTGTCGTGCAGGCTGGGGACGCGAGACCTACTCGGGAACGCATGAGGAGGCCGCGCGCGCCCTCGACCTTCTCGAGGTAGACGACGTCGGTACCGAACAGTTCGCCGAGATGCACCGTCTCCAGACTCGCCGCGGCGAGGGCCTTCATGTGCGGGCGAGCCAGCGCCGGCAGACGCACCTGGTCCTTCGCGAGCTCACCGAGCTCCATGAGGCGGTAGCCGAGCTGATAGCGCCGCCCGTCGGTGCGGAGGAAACCGTGCTTGACGAGGCCTGCGGCCAGTCGATACGCCGTGCTCTTGGGGAGCGCACTCGCTTCGCTGAGTTCGGCGAGGGTCTTCTCTCCCTCGGCGACGACGTCGAGCAACCCGAGCGCCTTGTCCATGGACTGGCTCACACGGCCTCCGATCGTGGAATCGTTCGCCATCCTAGCCGTCTCTTCGTACCAACATATGAGACGGCGTTCTACATCTTGACACATGCGGCCGGGGACTCCTATGCTCATGGGGTCTGTCCGTTCCACAACCCCCTCCGCGCGAACAGCCCCGCTGCCCCAGGTAGTCAAACGAGAAGGGAGACATGGCCCGAACAAGCCGCTCAACCCCTCCTATGACCACGAGCCAGATCCGTGATCTGATCGCCACTCAGCCACGGGTTGCGCTCGCGTGCCTGCCCACACCACTGCAAGAGGCAAGTCGCCTTTCCTCCGTGCTGGGTGGACCACGCATCTTCATCAAGCGCGACGACCTCACCGGCCTGGCGTTCGGAGGTAACAAGACCCGAAACCTCGAGTTCAGGATGGTCCAGCCCGTCCGCGACGAGGCCAACGTCCTGATCATGGCTCTCGAGATCACGTCCAACTCCGCGCGTCAGACGGTCGCGGCGGGCAACAAGCTCGGGATGCGCACCGTTCTCGTGCTGAAAGGCGAACGGCCCGACGTACTGCAGGGCAATCTCCTCCTCAATCACCTCCTCGGCGCCGAGGTGCACTACGCCCGTGACACCGAAGAGCAGAAGCAGATCATCGAGAGCGTCGCCGACTCCGTCCGTCGAGCCGGCGAGCGGCCGATGGTGCTCACGAGCGAACCCATCTTCGACATCGGTTCCGCACTCGCGTACCTCGAGAGCACGGTCGAGCTGATCGAGCAGCTGCAGGCGCTGGGCACCGCCCCGGACTACCTCTACATGACCTCCGGCGGAAAGGGTCAAGCAGGACTGGTGCTGGCGAAGCGCCTGCTCCAAGCACCGTTCCGCGTCCACGGCATCACCGTCAGCCATGAGTACGACGTGAAGCCGCGAACAGCGCAGATCGCCAACGACACGCTGGCACACCTCGGCGTGGACCTCGAGATCGACCCGAGCGAGGTCGTGAGCTTCAGCGAGTTCGTCGGTCCCGGCTACGGACACTTGACGAGCCAGGGCCTGGCAGCCGTGGAACTCATGGCCCGAACCGAAGGCGTGGTGCTCGACCCGATCTATACCGGCAAGTCCTTCGCTGCGCTCCTCGATCACATCGAGCGCGGAATCGTGCCCCGCGACGCCACCGTCGTCTTCGTCCACACCGGAGGGACACCGGCGGTGTTCACCCATGCCGAGGCGATCCTCGCCCACCTGTTTGGCCACGGAGAGACCGACCGCACGCCCGTTACGGTCGACGCATGACCTACCACCCGTCAAGCCACATCGTTCCACGAAAGGGAGACATCGCATGAACAAGCGCTTCCGACTCCTCGCTGCGTTCGTCCTCGTAGGGCTGCTGAGCGCGACGACGGTCTTCGCTCAGCGGGCCGACGGTACGATCGTCTACGCCCAGAGCGTTCCGGTGACGACCCTCGATCCGGCGCGGGGGGCCTTCCTCGCGTATCCGGCCGGCTACGAAGTGGCCTACGTCCTCTACGACCGACTGGTGACGTTCGATGCATCGCTCGACATCGTTCCTCAACTGGCGACGAGTTGGGAGACGTCCGACGACGGCCTGACGTGGACGTTCGAACTCCGCCCCGGTGTCACCTTCCATGACGGCACCGCGTTCGACGCCGACGCGGTCGCGTTCAACATCGAGCGCATGATGGACACAGACCGCAACCCGACCAACCGACCCCTCTGGAACCCCGTCTCCGGAGTCGAGGCGACCGGACCTCTCACGGTCAGCATCAGCACCGCCGAACCGTTCTCGGCGCTGCTCAACACGCTCGCGCACGGATCCGGCTCAATGGTGAGCCCCGCCGCGTCGGAGCGCTACGGTGACGACAACATCGCGACCAATCCGGTCGGTACGGGCCCCTTCCGTCTCGCCGAGTTCGAGCCCGGACAGCTGGTCGTGCTCGAGGCGTACGAAGGCTTCTGGGGCGACGCACCCCGCTCCAACCGACTCGAGTTCCGTTACGTCCCCGAGGCGTCCACCCGCATCTCCGCGCTGCGGACGGGTCAAGTCGACGTGATCGACGCGGTCCCGCCGCAGCTCGCCGTAACGCTCGAAGCCGACCCGAACGTCGAGGTGCGTACCACGCCCGGGCTTCGGCCCATGGGCTTCGCGCTGATGACCGAGCGGGCCCCACTAGACGACGTCCGCGTCCGGCAGGCTCTGAACTACGCCATCCCGAAGGATGCCATCGCCCAGGGGATCTTCCAGGGTTTTGCCACGCCGGCCGACTCGCCACTCGCCTTCAACACCACCGGGTACGCCCGCGCCGGTTCATTCGACTTCGATCCAGAGCGCGCCGAAGCCCTGCTCGAGGAAGCTGGGTGGATCGCGGGCACCGATGGCGTCCGCCAGAAGGACGGTGACCGCCTCGCCTTCACGCTCTACACGCCCGAGGGTCTCTTCCCCGGCGACATCGACATCGCCGAGGTCGTCGCGAGCTCGCTGGGCGCCGTCGGCGTCGACGTCGACATCGTCGTGATCGAGCGTGCAGCGTACTGGGACACCCTCCGCGTGCCGCCCGCCGAGATCGCGTGGGACATCGGACAGTTCGGGTTCAACCCATCGAACGCCGACGGCGTCTACCACCTCGACGCGCTCTTCACTTCGAACCCGCCCGGTGAGGCCGCCCTCGCCGCCTGGAACATCGTCAGGCTCGACTCTCCCGAGATCGACGAGCTCATCGCCACGGCGAAGACCGCCATCGATCCCGCAGTCCGTGACGCCGCCATGGCCGAGGCACAACGCCTGATCTGGGAGGAAGCTCCTTACATCTGGCTGCAGGTGAACGACATCATCTCCGCCGTGCGGAGCGACGTCCAGGGCGTCGAAGTCTGGCCCGTCGTCTTCACCATCATCCGCGACGCGCATCGCTGAACACCACACGCCGTCCCTCCTCGGTCGAGCCGAGGAGGGACGGCGTGTGACTGACGCACCTACACAACGATCATGATTAGCTATATCTTCTGGAGACTTCTCCGCACTGTGCCCGTCGTGCTCGTCGTCGTGACGATCATCTTCGGGCTCTTCCGCATGGTGCCGGGAGACCCTGCGCGCCTCATCGCAGGCACGACGGCCACGGAAGAGTCCGTGGAACGCGTCCGTACGCAGCTGGGACTCGACCGTCCCCTCGCCGTCCAGTACGTCACGTATCTCGCGGGCCTGCCACAGGGCCGCCTTGGCTACTCTGGGACCTACCGTGGCGACGTCGGTCCCGTGATCGTCCGTCATCTGCCACCGACGCTGGCGCTCCTTGTCAGCGCCCTCGTGGTCACCGTCGTGCTCGGGATCCCGGCCGGGGTGCTGGCAGCGGTCTACCGCGGATCGGCGATCGACTACGCGGTCAGCTTCTTCGTCACCAGCATGCTCGCGATCCCCAACTTCTGGCTCGGCTTGATGATGATCTCCCTCTTTTCGGTATCGCTCGGGTGGTTGCCGAGCTTCGGCTACGGCGACTGGCGCTCGCTGATCATGCCGACCGTCGCGGTCGCAGCCCGTCTGGTGGCGATCGTGGCTCGCATGGCTCGCTCGAGCATGCTCGAGGTACTCGGTCGTGATTACGTGCGCACGGCACGCGCCAAGGGGGTGCGGACGTCGACCGTCGTCGTGAAGCACGCGCTCCGCAACGCCCTCATCCCCACCGTCACCACCATCGGGCTTCAGGCTGGATACCTGCTCGGCGGTTCCGTCGTGATCGAGCAGCTCTTCGCCTGGCCCGGCCTCGGCCAGCTCCTCATAAACTCCGTGGGCGCGCGTGACTTCAACATGATCCAGAGCATCACCGTCGTCTTCGCCGCCGGGTTCCTGATCATCAACCTCATCGTCGACCTGCTCTACGTCGTCATCAACCCGCGCATCGAGTACCGGTGAGGACTTCCATGAGCGCACCGTCGGCCCCAACCACCACCGACACGCTCCGCTCGCGCCGACCACGCCTGGGCGTGCGTGTCCGCCGGCACGCCACGCTGCTCGTCGGCGCAACGATCCTCCTCATCTTCACGTTCATCGCGATCTTCGGGCCGATGATCGCGCCCTACGCCGCCAACCAGCAGAACCTCATGGCGACGCTGCAGGCGCCGTCGGCGACCCACACTTTCGGCACCGACCACATCGGCCGTGACGTCTTGAGCCGCGTGCTGATCGGAACGCGCTACTCGCTCTTCATCTGCCTCGTCACGGTGGCGCTCGGCGCCCTCATCGGGGTACCGCTCGGCATCGTGGCCGGCTACGTCGGCGGTCGCGTGGACGCGCTGATCGGATCCGCGATCGACGTCATGCTGACGATCCCGGCGATCGTCTTGGCGATCGCGAT
>SKVX01000201.1 GCA_007129225.1 Halomonas sp. | reverse complement strand
TTTGATTCACGGAATTATGGCTATCGAAAGCTCGGGGATCTGGTGGCGGCAACTGAACTCTTCGACATCGAGGAGAGACCCATCAGGAGCGAGAGTTCTAAGGTTATCTATATTCATGATAAGCGAAAGAAGTGAGGGGTGTCTGACCATGGGCACTGTCACGTAATATCTCCCCAGGCTCAGGCGGGTAAGAGGTAAGGGTGGAGCGACAGCAGGGTTTCGTGTTGACCCGCCATTGGCGGGATACACCCGCGGGTACCGAGGTCACATTCTGGCTGGCGACCGATGATGGCCCACGGCATGTCAGCCTGTCGGCGCAGCCTTCCGTGGCCTTCATTCCCGTCGACCAGCGCGTGCAGGCGGAAGTCCTGCTGCATGGCGAACGCGACGTCGAGCTGCGTCCGCTCAAGCTGCGTGATTTCCAGCAGCGCCCGGTGCTGGGGCTCTACTGCCGGCAGCATCGACAGCTGATGAACCTGGAGAAACGGCTGCGCGAGGCCGGTATCGATGTCTTCGAGGCGGATGTGCGGCCGCCTGAGCGCTACCTGATGGAGCGCTACATCACAGCCCCGGTATGGTTCGTGGACGAAAAGACTTCCCGGGGTGCATTGATCGAGACCCAGCTCAAGCCGGCGCCGGAGTACCGGCCGCGGCTCAGGCTGGCGTCGCTGGACATCGAGACCAGCGAGCGGGGCGAACTCTACTCCATTGCCCTTGAGGGCTGCGGTCAGCGCCAGGTCTTCATGCTGGGGCCGGCGAATGGCGGGGAGGCTGAGTCGGGCGATGCGCCCGAGTTCCGGGACTTTTCCCTGTTCTACTGCGATGACCACAAGGCGCTGCTGGTACGGTTGAATGAATGGATCGCAGAGCATGACCCGGATGCGATCATCGGCTGGAACCTGGTGCAATTCGACCTGCGAATACTGCAGCGCCACGCGGAGCAGCTCGGCGTGCCGTTATTGCTGGGCCGTGGCGGCGAGCCTATGGAGTGGCGCGCCCACGGTAGCAACGCCAACCACTTCTTTGCCTCGGCCGCGGGGCGGCTGATCATCGACGGTATCGAGATGCTGCGTCAGGCAACCTGGCGTTTCGCTTCATTCAGCCTGGAGCATGTTGCCCAGGAGCTGCTGGGCGAGGGCAAGGCCATCGACAGCCCCTATCAGCGCATGGACGAGATCAACCGCATGTTCGCCGAGGACAAGCCCCGGCTTGCCCGCTACAACCTCAAGGATTGCGAGCTGGTCACGCGCATCTTCGCCAAGACCGAGCTGATCGACTTCCTGCTCGAGCGGGCTGCGGTGACCGGCCTGCCTGCCGACCGCAGCGGCGGCTCAGTGGCGGCATTCTCGCACCTCTACCTGCCGCGCATGCATCGGCTCGGCTACGTCGCCCCCAATCTGGCACCACGCCACGGTGGGGGAGTGAGCGAGGAGAGCCCCGGTGGCTTCGTGATGGATTCCCGGCCAGGGCTCTACGACTCGGTACTGGTATTGGATTTCAAGAGCCTCTATCCCTCGATCATCCGCACCTTCCTGATCGACCCGGTGGGGCTGGTGGAGGGTCTCCGCGAGCCGGAGCAGGAGAGCGTGCCCGGCTTCCGCGGGGCCCGCTTTTCACGCACGCAGCATGCCCTGCCGGGTATCGTGGAGCGCGTGTGGCAGGGCCGCGAGGCGGCCAAACGCGAACGCAATGCGCCCTTGTCCCAGGCGTTGAAGATCATCATGAACGCTTTCTATGGCGTACTGGGTTCCCGGGGCTGTCGTTTCTTCGATCCACGACTCGCCTCGTCGATTACCTTGCGTGGCCACGCCATCATGCATCGGACGCGGGAGCTGATCGAAGCCGAGGGATATACCGTTATCTACGGTGACACCGATTCGACCTTCGTCTGGCTCGGCTGCCGTCGCAGCGAGTCGGAGGCCGGCGCCATCGGTCGCGATCTCGCTGCGAGCGTCAACCGCTGGTGGGATCAGCATCTGGCCTCGACGCTGGGGCTGGAAAGTGCCCTGGAGCTGCAGTTCGAGACGCATTACTGTCGCTTCCTCATGCCCACCATCCGCGGTGCCGAGCAGGGCAGCAAGAAGCGCTACGCCGGGCTGGTAGGCGGGGAGGGTGGCGACGAGAGCATCGTCTTCAAGGGCCTCGAGGCGGTGCGCGCGGACTGGTCTCCACTGGCCAAGGCCTTCCAGCAGGAGCTGTATCGGCTGGTTTTCACCCACCAGCCGCATCGCGAGTTCGTGCGTGACTACGTTCGGCGCACGTTGGCCGGTGAGTTCGATGAGCGGCTGGTCTATCGCAAGCGGCTGCGACGCAGGCTCGACGACTATCGTCGCAACGTGCCGCCCCATGTGCGTGCGGCGCGGCTGGCCGACGAATACAATCAGCAGCTGGGCCGGCCCAGGCAATACCAGAACGGCGGGTGGATCCGCTATGTGATGACCGTGGCGGGCCCTGAACCGCTGGAAACACGCCGCTCCGCCATCGATTATCACCACTACCTGAGTCGCCAGCTGCAGCCCGTGGCCGATGCCATCCTTCCTTTCGTCGGCGACGACTTCTCGGCCCTGATCGATCGTCAGCTCGGCCTGTTCTGAGGGAGACCCCACCCATTACGCTCCCTGAAGATTGCCCGACAGGCTCCTAGGCTGGCTGACGGCCTTCCAGCATTTCCTTGCGCCGCGCCTGCAGGCGCTCTTCGTCAAGCGCTACCCCGCAGGCTTCGTGGACGTCCTGCAGGAAGCGCCGGGGCCTGCCCCGCCAGGTCCCTCCCAGCACCGTGGCCACGGTCAGTATCTCGAGCACCCAGTGCATTTCTGTTTCGTCCAGTGTGTCGAGTTGACGCCGATGTTCCGGCCAGTCGATGGTTAATTCCCTGTCGCTGGCTTCGAAGGCGTCGAGAAGCCGGGAGAGAAGATAGACGTGGCTGGGGTGGGCATCCTGGTTGCGCATGATCAGCTCGCCCATGCCCTGCAGGATCGCATCCCGCGCGGTACTGCCCAGCCGGTCGCGGTCGGCGTCCAGGCGTTGCATCAGGGTCTCGATCCTGTAGGGGCCGAGAGCCTGGACCTTGGCCTTGCGCATGATGCGCCAAGTGATGATGGCGTTCCAGATGGCATAGAGCGGCCCGGTAACCAGCGGCAGCATGCCGCGCAGGGCCATGCGGCCGAAGACGCGGCGCAGCATTACGCGCAAGATGAAGCTGCTGACCCCGACCTTCATCCGGTACATGACCGAGATGGCGGCCAGCTTCCAGCGACCCATCTGGGCATAGGGGTCGATGCCGTAGATGCGGTGCCTGGGGCTGGGGAGCTCCAGTGCCACGCGTGACATGCCGCTCAGTAGCAGCCTTGCGTATTGGCTGTCCTGGAGCGGGATGCCTGTGATCCGGCTGATCCGGGCGACCCCACGCAAGGCGTTCCAGTATAGAAAGAGGATCTCCACCGCACTGACCACGCCCGCTACCGCGAAGAAGCCGGCCCAGTAGGGCAGTTGCTCCATCAGGGTCATGTCCTGCATCCCATCGAGGATGCCCTTGCGCATGAACCACTCCATGCCGCCGATGATGGCCCCCGAGAGGATCCCCGCAATGGCTGACCAGGTTATCGCCTGACGACCTGCGTGCTTGAGTGCGATGCGCTCTTCGTCACGGCACGCCTGTAGTGGATAGCTTGCCTTGGGATTCTGCTTGCGAAGATAGTCCGCCGCACGGCGTTCGAGGATATTGGGTTCCGGCGAGTACTGCTGGTCTGGATCCCGGGAGGAAGCGGTTTCTGCCATAGAGGATGGGCCGACGTCGGATGGCTTCAGGATTCGAGATCATGATGCTCAGGGTAGTCGTATATCGGCGAATGACATCCTCGGTAGTGCTGTGGTACCACTGGCCGCCTGCCGCCAGGGGGCCAGAGCGCTCCAGGGTCCAGGTCATCAGCTCGAGCCCCGCTTCCTTGGCACGCTCGGTGTAGACCGAAGGGACGATCCGGCTATCGTCTTCTCCGAAGTCGGGGTTCGAAGCCAGTAACATCGATATCGGCGCCGCCCTGGGCGCAGGCGCGATAGGACTCCAGGGTGTGCTCGGGAAACTGGAGGGGCGCGCCGCGGTGGGCAATGGTCAGCTCGGAAGGCTGCCAGTCGGTGACTTCCACGGCGCAGGGCATCAGTCTCGACTTTAGCTCCCGTTCGCGGGTGGTTTCTTCGCTCATGTCATTGACCAGAAACATGGGTCGAGGCCCTGGCGTCACGCTCTTGGCGGCGGCGATCAGGGCAGCGGTATGGCGTTGACTTCCTTCGGGCAGTGATAGCCCCGCTGCACCGCCGGCCTGGCGGCTATCTCCAGATACCAGCGTTTCACGTTGGGGTAGTCGTTGAGGTCGATGCGCTGCCACTCGAAGCGGGATACCCATGGCCAGGTGGCCATGTCGGCGATGCCATAGTCACCGGCGAGGTACGCCGTCTCGTCGAGTCGTCTGTCGAGGACGCCGTACAGGCGCTGTGCCTCGCCGTGAAAACGCTCCTCGGCGTAGGCTGCCTTCCCCGGATTGAAGTGCAGGAAGTGGTGGGCCTGGCCCAGCATGGGGCCGATACCGCCCATCTGCCACATCAGCCACTCCAGCGTGCGGTGGCGGCCCTCCAGGTCATCGGGCAGGAAGCGGCCGCTTTTTTCTGCGAGATAGACCATGATGGCTCCCGATTCCATCAGGGCGATGCCGGTCTCATTGTCGCGGATCGCCGGGATCTTGTTGTTGGGGCTTATCGCCAGGAATGTCGGCTCGAACTGTTCGCCCTGGGTAATATCCACCGGGTGAGCGCGGTAGGGCAGGCCGAGTTCTTCCAGCAGAATGGAAACCTTGCGGCCGTTCGGAGTGGTCCAGGTCCAGAGATCGATCATCGTCG
>SKVX01000241.1 GCA_007129225.1 Halomonas sp. | reverse complement strand
CTCGAAGCGCAGGTTGGCCAGGCCCAGGCGAGCGGCACGCTCCGTCGCCCAGCCGATGGCCTCCGCAGAGAGGTCGTAGCCGATAAACCGGCTGTTGGGGAAGCGTTCGGCGAGCTTCATCAGCGCCAGGCCGCGGCCGCAGCCAAGGTCGAGTACGTCGATGCCCTGGGCCAGCCTGTCCGCCAGCTCCGGTGCCAGGGGCAGGATGGCATCCAACAGCACGGGCAGCACGGTCTGGCCGCTGTCCTGGGCCATGACCTCATGGAAACGGGCATAGCGCGAGTACGGCACGCCGCCACCGTGGCGGAAGCATTCCACCACGTCGTCTTCCACCTGGCCCATCAGTGGCAGGTACTGGGAGAACACGGCGAGATTGGCCTCGCCGCCGTCGGTCAGCAGCGTGGCGTGTTCGGGGGGAAGGCGATAGGTCATGGCCTGCGGGTTGTGCTCGACCAGGGCGGCAACCGTCGCGCCGTCCAACCACTCGCGCACGTAGCGCTCATCGAGCTTGGCCTTCGCGGCAAGTTCGCTGCTGGTCACTGGCTCGCCGTCGGCCAGATGGCCGAGCAGGCCGCTGCGGTGGGCCAGCGAAATCAGCTGCAGCATGGCGCCCGCGTTGAGAGCCTGAACAAAGCGGTTCTCGAAGTCGGCGGCGCGGGAGGCGTCGAAGGCGTCGTTAACGGAAGGCTTGGCTTGGGCAGTCATGTCGGTTCTCCACAGGTCTTGTTGTGTGCATTGGCGCGTCCATTCTGGCGCTCCCGGCTGGGCTACACTGAAGTCCCTACGGACAAAAACCGGCGGTTTCCGCCATGTCGATGCAGAAACCCACCATCGCATTGCTGGCAATTCCTGAAGTGGCGGCTTCCACCCTGTACGGGGTTTACGATGTCTTCGCCGCGGCGGGACGCGACTGGCCCGCCTTGATCGAGGGCAAGGCCGGTGAGCCGCTGTTCGTGCCGCAGGTGGTCGCTCGTACCGGCAATCGTGAATTGACCATCGCCAATGGCGTGCGCATCGTTCCCGACGCCGGCCTGGATTGGGTGCCCGACGTGGTGTGCATCCCCGAGATCATGCTGCCGCCCGAGGCGGTGCTCGAGGGCCGCTATGCCGAAGAGGTCGAGTGGCTCAAGCGCTGCCATGCCGACGGCACCATCCTGGCGACCGCCTGTTCGGGCGCCCTGTTGCTGGCCGAGTCGGGGCTGCTGCGGGGCGAGGATGCCACCACGCACTGGGCCTACTGCGATGTGCTGGGTCGCTATCCGGACGTGCGGGTGCATCCGCATCGAGCCCTGGTGATCGGCGGCACCGGGAGTCGCCTGGTCATGGCGGGGGGCGGCACCTCCTGGAGCGACCTGGCGCTCTACCTCGTCGCGCGCCTGGCGAGTGTCGACGAGGCGATGCATCTCGCCAAGCTGTTCCTGATCGATTGGCATGCGGCCGGCCAGCTTCCCTTCGCCATGCTCACGCGCACCCGCCAGTCAGAGGATGCCGTCATCGCGCGCTGCCAGACGTGGATCGCCGAACACTACGACGAGCCTTCGCCCGTGGCGTCCTTGATCGAGGTTTCAGGGCTTAGCGAGCGCAGCTTCCACCGTCGCTTCCGCAAGGCCACCGGCCTGACGCCCATGGAATACGTGCATACCCTGCGCCTGGAAGAGGCCAAGCAGATGCTGGAGGCAGAGAAGACCCCCGTGGATGCCATCGCCGAGGCGGTGGGCTATGAGGACGGCGCCTTCTTTGGCCGGCTATTCCGGCGCAAGGTCGGCCTGACGCCGGCCCAGTACCGGCGACGCTTCGGTGGGCTGCGCAAGGCGCTGACGGGTTGAGGGTCATGACGATGGCGGCGGTCATGTGGCGAGTCGCCCACTTGTAAATCCGGGCGACTCGCCGGGATGCGATCAGTCGGGCCGGTAGCTGCCGGCGTCCGCGGCGAAGCTGATCGCCAGGCGATTCCAGGCATTGATGGTGCAGATGGCGAGGGTGAGGTCGGTCAGGCCCTTCTCGGAGAAGTGCTCGCGGGTAGCCTCGAACAGCGCCTCGTCGATGCCGCGGCCGGCGATGAGGGTATGGGCCTCGGCCCAGGCCAGGGCGGCGCGCTCGCGTTCGGTGTAGAAGGGCGTTTCGCGCCAGGCGCTCAGGGCATAGAGCCGCTGCTCTGTTTCACCGGCCTTGCGTGCGTCCTTGGTGTGCATGTCGATGCAGTAGGCGCAGCCGTTGATCTGCGAAACGCGGGTATAGACCAGCGCCAGCAGGCCATCGCTGAGTTCGCCATCTTCCGCTGCCTTGTGAACATGGTTCTGTAGGTCGAGCATGGCCTTGAGACCGGCGGGGCTGGCGGAGAAATAATTCATGCGCATGGGTGGGGCTCCAGAAATGAATGGAGTCCCCACCCTAGTCCGGCCGCTAGCGGCAGAATTGTAGTTTTTCGACCTGCTGGATCAGTGCAGCTTCATGCGCGGGCGAATGAAGCTGTTGAGCCCGTCCGAGAGCAGAATCAGCGCGGTCTTGGCCGTGCCGTGGATGGCGCGCTGGTGCATGCGATAGAGCGAGGCGTAGAAGAACTTGGCCAGACGCCCCTCGATGAACAGACTGCGCGCCGCCAATACCTCCTCGCCGTGGTCGTCGAGCACCTGCGCCAGGCGCAACTGGGGATTTATTGCTGGTGGCCCCCGGGTGGTCTTACCTTTCGCTGAAAGGGTGTGAGCATGAGTGAATGCTCCCAGGTTGCATGGGGTGGCAGTGACGAAATTGGAGATTTGAGACCAGTGACTCCATCCGGTTCAAGGCTGACGCTCAGGCGTTTCGCACCCAGCGAGGCGCTGAGGCCTTATGTGCAGTGTGTCTGGCAGGCCAAGGGGAGGGGCGGCGGCGAGTCGGCGGACGTGGAACTGCTGCATCCGGACGGTGCCGCGGGGCTGCTGTTCAACTTCGGCGGTGCGCTAGAGCGCGATGGCGAGAGGGTGGGAGGCGGCTGCTGGGTCGAGGGCCCCAAGCAGCGCACGGCGCGGCTGGCGGTGGGGGAAACGCTCGACCTGCTCGGCGTGCACTTACTGCCCGGCGTGGCATTTCCCTTTGTCGGCGAAGCGCTTTCAGTCCTGGCCAGCGGGGAACTGACGCCGGGCGATGCCCTGCGCCGGCTCGAGCTCGAAGCGCTGCACGAGCAACTGCATGAGACATCCCGTCTGGCGGGTCGCATCGCGCTGCTGGAGGGCTACCTGCTTGAGCGCCTACGGCGGCACGAAGCACCGGAGGTGCCGGCCCTGATGGCATCGCTTGGCTGGCTTCAGCGTCGTCATGGCCAGGGCAGCATCGCTGAGCTGGTGACCGAGCTGCCGTTTGGCCAGCGTCGCCTGGAGCGGCTGTTCCAGCACCACTTGGGGCTCTCGCCCAAGCGCTACGCCCGGCTGCTGCGCGTCGCCCGCAGCCGCGCGTTGATCAAGGGGGGTAGGGAACGGACCCCGCTCACCGATATCGCCCAAGAGGCGGGTTATTTCGACCAGGCACACTTCATCCACGACTTCACCGCCGTCACCGGCCTGACGCCGGGGGGCTATCGGCAGTACGCGAGGAATCGATATGGGTGATCGTGTCCGCTCAGTCCATCTTCACACTACGCGGTCCCAAGGAGTCGAGAACATGAGCCACCAATCGCACTTGTCCTCCGAGCCTCGGCAAGTCCCGAAAGTATCAGGCGCTGGAAGCTTTGAGGTGCCAGGAGCGGTCCTGAGCTACCTGCAGGAGGGGCAGGGGCAGGCAGTGCTGGTAGTGGGCTCCTCCGTCTACTACCCGCGCACCTTCTCCACCGGCTTGCGCTCAGCGTGTCGGCTGATCTACATGGACCTGCGTCATTTCGCTCGAAAGACTGGTGCAGGGCGGATGGATGCCATGTCGTTGAGGACCTACTGCGAGGATATCGAGGCCATGCGTAGCGCATTGGATCTCGAAAGGGTCGTACTGGTGGGGCACTCCCATCACGGCAATGTCGCCCTCGAATACGCCAAGCGGTATCCACACCGGGTATCCAGGCTGGTGCTGATCGGGACGCCGCCCTGTAATGTGTCGCGAACGCTCGAGGCAGGCCAGCGCTATTGGGATGTAAATGCCTCAGGCGCTCGCAAAGCGGCACTGGCGCGTAGCCGCGGGTTGCTCGACGAGGCAGCGCTGGCTGAGCTGCCCCCTGGCGAAGCGTTCGTGACTCGCTATTTGGCCGATGGCCCATGCTACTGGTATGACATGCACTATGATGCTGAGCCACTATGGCAAGGCGTTCCGATCGATACCAATGCCTTCACGGCTTTTCGCAATTTCTTTGTCGACTACCAGTTCGCATGGAGCTCCGAGGAGTTGCCGGCTCCTGTGCTGGTGGTCATGGGGCGCCACGATTATGTGGTGCCCCCCTCGCTCTGGGAGTCCCGGCTGTCCGATTTGCCACCCGTTACCTATCGATTACTCGACCACAGTGGACACACGCCACAGTTGGAGGAGACCGAGGCCTTTGACCGCCTTTTACTGGAGTGGCTAAGGCTGGATCAACCGTAAGTCGGCCGCTGCGGCCATCCCTTGGGTGAGTCCTCGAAATCCTCCTGGCGACCGTAGGGCGTTCTGTCGAGAGGGCATGGAAGTCGATATGGCTCGTCTATCTTGCCGATCCATACTCGTCGTGGCGTTTCACCCAGTCCATCAGGTTGCGGTGAGGCCCCGTCTCGTTGCGGCCCTTGGGCGTCATGTCGAGCAGCATGTAGGTGCTGTCGACGAGTTCGTCGCCGCGCCCGTAGGTCGAGTAGGTGTGGAAGATTTCTCCATCGGTGTTTCGGTAGAACACGCTGAGGCCGGACAGGTCCTCGATCGAGACGTTGGCCGTGGCGTAGTTGTAGGTGACCGTTCCCTGGGCGATCG
>SKVX01000317.1 GCA_007129225.1 Halomonas sp. | reverse complement strand
CGGCATTGTGCGCGCAGGATGGCGAGGAGCGGGTCATCGTGCTATCCCCGTCGCGCCTCGAGGGGTACGAACACATCTGCGAGATGGCAGCGACGCAAGAATCCGAGAATGTCTGGACGGGTCAGCTTGAATGCTCGGGCGAGGGAATGGAGAGCAGCGAGCGAATTCGCCTGCAGCTCGAGAATCACGAGTCGATGACGCTGACCTGGATCGACCGCGACGATGCCGAGGTGTCGCTCATGCGTTGCCCCTTTGACGCGTGACCCGGTCGCTGGGCCGTGTCGGCAGGTCGTGTCAGCGCAGCTGACTGTCCTTGCTGCCGCGGCGGTTGTAGCCGCTGTAGGCGGTGCGTTGCTTGTCGCGCTCGCTCTGGCAGGCGATGCACAGGCGTACGCCCTTGATCGCCTCGCGTCGGGCGAGGGGAATCGGGTCGCCGCACTCCTCGCACTCTTTCCGGCTCTCGCCGGTGGGAAGCTGGCTGCGGACGCGCTGCAGCGCATCTTCCACGGTGCTTTCGATCTGTTCCTGTTCTGCGCCGTCCCTTGACCAACCTCCTGTCATACTCTCTTCCCCTTCGGCGTTTCGCGCGCCGACCGTCCGGCCCATGCTCACAGTCTGGCGTATCCGAAGAGCCTTGGCCAATGGGACCGGCGCCTAGGTGAGCTTGCGGCGCAGCTCACCATTCAGCGCCACGATGATGGTGTAGCACATCAACAGCATCACGATGGAGAAGGGGATGGCGGTTGCCGTCACCCCGGCCTGAAGGGCCGACAGTCCGCCACCGATGAGCAGCACGATGGCTATCAAGCCCTCTATCATGGCCCAGAACATCCGCTGCGGCCGGGGCGCATCGATCTTGCCGCCAGCGGTGATGGTATCGATGACCAGGGAGCCGGAGTCCGACGAGGTAATGAAGAAGATCAACGCCAGGATGATGCCGATCGTCGCCATCAGGCCCGTCAAAGGCAGTTCGTTCAACATGCCGAACAGCGACAGCTCAGGATTGTAGTTATTGATCACGTACTCCTTGACCAGGCTGCTGCCGGGGTCGGCATAGAGCTGATCGAGGGCAATGGCGCCGAAGACTCCCATCCAGATGAAGATGAAAAGGCTGGGGATCATCAGCACGCAGATCACAAACTCACGAACCGTGCGTCCACGCGACACCCGGGCGATGAACATGCCGACGAACGGTGCCCAGCTGATCCACCAGGCCCAGTAGAAGACAGACCATGCCTGACGGTAGGCATCATCGTCACGGCCGAAGGGGGCCGATAGCGGGATCAACTCCTTCGCATAGGTCGTGAGACCCGTCCAGAATCCGCTCAGGGCTACCAGGGTCGGGCCGGCGAACAGCACGAAGAAGAAGAACAGCACGGCCAGGATCATGTTGAACTCGGAAAGCTTCTTCACGCCGCCCTTGAGCCCGCGCCAGACCGAGACCAGGGCCGCTGCCGTCACCAGCAGGATGATGATGACCTGAGCGGCTGTAGTGACTTCCAGGCCGAACACGAAATTCATCCCCGCGTTGGCCTGTTGCGCGCCGAGACCGAGTGACGTTGCCAGGCCAAACAGGGTGGCAAACACTGCCAGTATATCGATCGCATGCCCCCACCAGCCCCACACGCGATCCCCGAGAATGGGGAAAAACGCCGAGCGAATGGAGAAGGGCAGCCCCTTGTTATAGGTGAAGATGGACAGCGCCAACGCCATCACCACATAAACGGCCCAGCCGTGGATGCCCCAATGGAGGTAAGTACCGGCAATGCCCAGGGCGCTGGCGGCTGGAATGGCCTCCGGATTCAGTTCTCCATCGGCACCGAAAGGCGAAGAAATACCCAATGGCAAGGAGACGTTGGCGTGATAGACCGGCTCCAGTACACCGAAGAAAAGCAGGCCGATGCCGATACCGGCGGCGAAGAGCATGGCGAACCAGGAGAGATAGCCGAAATCCGGGCGGGCATCCGGACCGCCCAGCCTGACCGAGCCATAGGGCAGGACGACAAGCGCCACGCAGAAGAGGATGAAGATATTTACCACGCTGATGAAGTACCAGTCCAGAGTCCCGGTAGCGAAACCAACAATGGATTGGAACATGTTCCCTGCTCGTTCCGGAAAAAGCAGGGTGAGCACGATAAAGATGACCGAGGCAAGCGCCGATACGAGGAAGACCCGATTGTGGATATCGAAGCCGAAGGGGCCGATCCTCCCTTCGATATTGTCCTGGCCGACTGTGTAGTCCGTCTGCATGTCGTTCGTCACAGGAGACGATGACGGGTCGCTCGGGGAGCTCATGAGGCATCACTCCTTGTATCATTCGATGCAGGAATGGTGAGGGTTTTTCCTCGTGAGTGACAGAGGGGGTTGGCGAAAAGTGATCAGCCCGCCGTGGCAGAGGCGGGCGTTGGCGTCATGAATGGCTGACCACTGGGAAACGTGCTTGTCGCTGAGGGTGTCCTCGTCGAGTTGATAGACATGGCGCTGCAGGAGTGGGTGCTTTTCTGTGCGATACCGGCTCGGTAGGAGGTGAAGGCAACCTGCTCGGTCAGGAGCCGGATAGCCCCCGACCGGCTTGAAGCCATCAAACGCCGAGGATCTCCTTGGCCTGGTTCAATAAATCTTCGGAGCGAGCATGGTCGCCGGCATTGTGGGCTTCCTCGCCCTCCTGGCGCAGCTCGTTGACCTGCTCGAGTTCGGCCTCGCTTAGCTGGGCGACCTTGGCGTCGTCCTGCAGGGCCTCGTCGATCTCGCCCATCAGCATGGGACAGGTTGCGGCCCAGGCGGGAAAGGCGAAGGCGAGTAATACCAGTGCGGCAAACAGTTTCTTTATCATTGTCGGTGCCTCCTTTGAACGCAGCCGGCCGGCTGGTTCACATGAAAATTCAGGTACCTCGACCGGAACCGACCGTCGGCGCCAGCCACGCAGGGGTGATGGGGCGTCGCCGAGCCGTTTACCGGGCCGCTGTCAGTATAGATAACCCAGGCCAACTGCACAGAACAGAAACGCCCCGCTGTCATGCAACAGCAGGGCGCTTGCGAGGTTGGCCGGGTCTGGACTTCAGCCGATGGCGGCAATGGCTGCCTTGGCCACCTGGACGTCCTGGTCGGGCTTGACGCCGGAAATACCGACGGTGCCTGCGACCTGGCCGTCGACGATCACCGGCACGCCGCCGGAGAGCATCGCCTTCATCGGTGCGGTGACGAAGGCGGTGCGACCGTTGTTGATCATCTCTTCGAACAGCTGTGTCTCGCGGGCGCCATAGGCGGAGGTGCGCGCCTTCTCGGTGGCTGCCTCGACGCTGAACAGTGGCGCATTGTCCAGGCGACGCAGGCCGAGCAGGTGGCCGCCGTCGTCGGCTACGGCGATGGTCACGGCCCAGCCATTGGCTTCGGCCTCCTGCTGGGCGGCGTCGAGGATGGCGTTGACGTCGGTGAGGGTGAGTGCGGGCTTGGTCTTCATGGGTATCTCCTTGGGTTTGATGGCACGGTCATAGTAGGTGGCGACCGGCTCGGGGCCGCTTCGTGGACAAGTCTGCGGGGAGGCGCTGTGAATACATCCCTGTACGCTACCTACGCCATCCCTGGCGTAGGACCTCCCCTTCGACTTGCCCACGATGCCCCTCGCGACGAGTGTGGGATGATCATCATGCCAGTGCCTCGTCAACGATCTCGATCCAGTGCCGGACCGGCGTTCGCCCCGCGCCGTTCAGGTGTGTCTGGCAGCCGATATTGGCGGTCACGATGAGCTCCGGGGCGCCGGCTTCCAGGGCGTTGAGCTTGTTGTCGCGCAACTGGGTGGCAAGCTCCGGCTGGGTGATGGAGTAGGTGCCCGCCGAGCCGCAGCAGAGGTGGGCATCCTGTACCGGCGTCAGCGAAAAGCCGAGCTTGACCAGCACGCCTTCGACGGCGCCACCGAGCTTCTGGGCATGCTGCAGGGTGCAGGGGCAGTGGAAGGCGAGCTTGCGGCTCTCCTTCACTTTCAGCGCGTCCAGATCCTCGTCGCGCAGTACTTCGACGAGATCCCGGGCCAGCTCACTGACCCGTCGGGCTTTCTCGGCGTATTCGGGGTCGCCCTCCAGCATCTCGCCGTACTCCTTGACGAAGGCGCCACAGCCGCTGGCGGTCTGCACGATGGCTTCGGCACCGGCCTCTACGTGTGGCCACCAGGCGTCGATATTGGCGCGAATGCGGGCTCGGCCGTCGTCCTGGGCGTTGAGGTGGAAATCCACAGCGCCACAGCAGCCTGCCTCGGGAGCCGGGGTGAGGCCAATGCCCAGGCGGTCCAGCACCCTTGCCGTGGCGGCATTGGTGTTGGGCGAGAGACCCGGCTGTACGCAGCCTTCGAGAATCAGCATCTGGCGTTTATGGCTCTTGCCCTCGGGCCGTGCCCCGGCATCCACCGGCTTGGACGGCAGCTTGTCCCTGAGCTTGCCGGGCACCAGCGGCTTGAAGGTCTGGCCCAGCTTGAGCAGCGCCTGAAAGCGTTTGGGATCGGTCAGGGCCTTGCGCAGCCCATAGCGTAGGGCGCGGTCACTTGCCTTGCGCGGCACCCGGCGCTCGATCTCGGCGCGGCCGATGTCGAGCAACTTGTGATACTCCACGCCGGAGGGGCAGGTGGTCTCGCAGTTGCGACAGGTCAGGCAGCGGTCCAGGTGCAGCCGGGTCTGCTCGGTGACGTTCACGTCGTCGTCGGGGTTCTCCAGCATCTCCTTCATCAGGTAGATGCGTCCCCGGGGGCCGTCGCGTTCGTCGCCCAGCAGTTGATAGGTGGGGCAGGTGGCGTTGCAGAAGCCGCAGTGAACGCAGCTGCGCAGGACGCGGTCGGCCTCGCGGATGTGCGGCTTCTTGAGGTCTTCCTCGGTAAAGTGCGTCTGCATGTAGGTTTCCTCGATACGTCT
>SKVX01000331.1 GCA_007129225.1 Halomonas sp. | reverse complement strand
TCCTCGTCTTGGTCGGAGTCAGCAACGATCAGGGTGCCGGGGCCGTCCTGGAAACTGGACAGCACGCGCAGCGGCACATTGTATTTCCCGGCGAATTCAACGGCACGGATCTGCAACACCTTGGAGCCGAGGCTCGCTAGCTCGAGCATCTCCTCGACGGTGATGGTGTCCAGGCGCTGGGCCTTGGAGCATACGCGGGGGTCGGTGGTATAGACGCCGTCGACGTCGGTGTAGATCTGGCACTCGTCGGCCTTGAGCGCCGCGGCCAGTGCCACGCCGGTAGTGTCGGAGCCGCCACGGCCGAGCGTGGTGATGTTGCCCTCCTCGTCGACGCCCTGGAAGCCGGCAACAACGACCACCTTGTTGTCGTCGAGATCCTCGCGCATTTCGTCGGTCTCGATCCGCTGGATCCGTGCCTTGGTGTGGGAGCTGTCGGTGAGAATGCCCACCTGGGAGCCGGTATAGGAGGTCGCCGGCACGCCCAGCTTGTGCAACGCCATGGCCAGCAGCGAGATGGTGACCTGCTCGCCGGTGGAGACCAGCATGTCCATCTCCCGGGGCGTCGGCTCGTCGTTGATCTCGTTGGCCAGGCCGATCAGGCGGTTGGTCTCGCCACTCATGGCGGACAGGACGACGACGACCTGGTGGCCCTGGTCGCGGAAGCCCTTGACCTTCTCGGCCACGGCCTTGATGCGCTCCACGGAGCCCACCGAGGTGCCGCCGAATTTCTGAACGTATAGTGCCATATGCGGTTTTCCCTCGTTCTTCGAGTGTAGCGCTCGTATTGAGTGAAAGGGGCCGGGCTATCGCAGCATCCGGCCCGGGGAATTACTGCAGCTGCTGCTCCAGCCAGGCCGGCACGCTCTGCAGCGCCGCCGGCAGGGCGTTGACGTCGCTCCCCCCTGCCTGGGCCATGTCGGCCCGTCCGCCGCCCTTGCCGCCCACCTGGGAGGCGACATGGTTGACCAGCTCTCCGGCCTTGACGCGAGACGTCAGGTCGTCGGTGACGCCGGCGATCAGGCTCACCTTGCCGGCCTCCCTGTCGACCACGCCCAGCACCACGACCCCGGACCCCAGCTTCTGCTTTAGCTGGTCGAGTACGCCGCGCAGCTCCTTGCCGGAGACGCCCTCGAGCTGCGTCGCAAGCAGCTTGATACCGCCGATCTCGCGGGCCTCGCTGAGCATGTCGCGGCCGGCGGCACTGGCCAGCTTGGCCTTGAGCCTCTCGAGCTCCTTTTCCAGCACGCGGTTCCGCTCGACCAGCGACTCGACGCGCTCCTCCACCTGCTCCGGCTTGGCCTTGAGCCGTTCGCCGATGCGGTTGACCCTGGCCTCCTGCTCACGGAACCAGGCGAGCGCCCCTTCGCCGGTGATCGCCTCGATGCGACGCACGCCCGAGGCGATGCCCTGCTCGCTGACGATATGGAAACAGCCGATATCGCCGCTGCGGGCCACGTGAGTGCCGCCGCACAGCTCGATGGAGAAGTCGTCGGCGCCAATGGTCAGCACGCGCACGCTGTCGGCATACTTGGCCTCGAACAGTGCCGCCGCGCCCCTAGCCTTGGCCTGGTCGAGGGTCATCTGCTCGATGCGGGTCGGGGCATTGGCAAGTATCTGCTCGTTGACCAGGCGCTCCACTTCGGCGAGCTGTTCGGGCGTCATGGCCTCGAAGTGACTGAAGTCGAAGCGCAGGCGCTCCGGTGTCACCAGTGACCCCTTCTGCTGCACATGATCGCCCAGCACCATCCGTAACGCCTTGTGCATCAGGTGGGTGGCCGAATGATTGCGAATGGTGGCACCGCGCAGCCTGGCGTCGACCTGGGGCCGCACTTCGGCGCCGACGCTCAGGCTGCCCTCGAGCAGCACGCCATGGTGCAGGTGGTGCCCGCCCTGCTTCTGCGTATCGGTGACCAGGAAGCGACCGCCGTCCACGTGCAGGTAGCCGGTATCGCCCACCTGGCCGCCGGACTCGCCGTAGAACGGCGTGCGATCGAGCACCACGAGCGCGCGCTGCTCGGGCTCAAGCGCCGCAAGGGCGTTGCCCTCACTATCGACGATGGCCATGACCCTGGCCTGGTCCTCGAGCCGGTCGTAGCCGGTGAACGCTGTCTCGCCCTCGAGATCCAATGCCGCATGGTAGTCAGCGCCGAACTGGCTGGCCGCACGAGCCCGTTCGCGTTGCGCTTCAAGCGCACGCTTGAAGCCGATTTCATCGAGGCTCACGCCACGCTCGCGGCAGACGTCGGCGGTCAAGTCATAGGGGAAGCCGTAGGTGTCGTAGAGCTTGAAGACCGTCTCGCCGGGCAGCACCTCGCCATCGAGTTCGGCCAGCGCCTCCTCGAGGAGCCCCATGCCGTGCTCAAGCGTGCGCGCGAACTGCTCCTCCTCCTTCAGCAGGATGCGCTCGATCTGATGCCGCGCCTCGCGCAGCTCCGGATAGGCATCGCCCATCTCGACATCCAGCGCGCCCACCAGCTTGTGGAAGAAGGTATCCTTGGTGCCCAGCTTGTGGCCATGCCGAATGGCGCGGCGGATGATCCGGCGAAGCACATAGCCGCGCCCCTCGTTGGAGGGCAGAACACCGTCGGCGATGAGAAAGGCGCAGGAGCGAATGTGGTCGGCGATCACCCTCAGCGAGGGGTGGCGAGTGTCAGCATGGCCGGTACGCTGTGCTGCCGCCTCGAGCAGGTTCTGGAACAGGTCGATCTCGTAGTTGGAGTGCACGCCCTGCATCACCGCCGCGACCCTCTCGAGCCCCATGCCGGTATCGATGGAAGGCTTGGGCAGCGGGTTGAGGTTGCCGGCCGCGTCCCGGTCGAACTGCATGAACACCAGGTTCCAGATCTCGATGTAGCGATCACCATCCTCCTCGGGGCTTCCGGGCGGGCCGCCCCACACCTCGGGGCCGTGATCGTAAAAGATCTCCGAACTGGGACCGCAGGGGCCGGTATCGCCCATCTGCCAGAAGTTGTCCTCGTCGAGCTTGGAGAAACGCGCCGGGTCGATTCCCATCTCCTCCTTCCAGATGCGCTCGGCCTCGTCATCGCTGATATGCACCGTGACCCAGAGCTTCTCCTTGGGCAGTCCCAGCGTCTCGGTGAGGAAGGACCAGGCGAAGCGGATCGCATCGCGCTTGAAGTAGTCGCCGAAGCTGAAGTTGCCCAGCATCTCGAAGAAGGTGTGGTGACGGGCCGTGTAGCCGACGTTGTCGAGATCGTTGTGCTTGCCGCCGGCGCGCACGCAGCGCTGGGAGGAAGCCGCCCGCACATAGGGGCGCGGGTCACGACCCAGGAAGACGTCCTTGAACGGCACCATGCCGGCATTGGTGAACAGCAGGGTCGGGTCCGTGCCCGGCACCAGGGAGCTCGACGGCACGACGGTATGTCCGTGCTCCTCGAAGTAACTCAGAAAGGCCTGTCTGATGTCTGCGCTTTTCATGGAATATCCGTGGCGATGAGCGTGATGACCCGGCGGGCGGGCAAGCGGGTGCGACCCGTCGAACAAGGCCGCTGCAGAGGCGCCATGGCGCACCAGAAGCGCCACCCGGGGCGTTCGCAAAGGGGGGTATTATAGCGTAGTTGTCAAGCGACTGAAGAGTGCGAGCCGAAGCGGCCGTTTCAATCGCTGTCCCAGGCGTGGGAAAGGGCGTGGCGCAGGTGCTCGAAATCGAACCCCCGACTGGCCAGGAAACGCTCCCGCCGCGCGCGCTCGCGGGGCGAGTCGCCGGGGCCGTCGAAGCGCCGTGCCAGTGAGTCACAGGCCAGCGTAAACCAGTCGGTTTCCGCTTCGGCAAAGGTAGCCTCCAGGGTGGCGCGGTCGATACCGCGCCGGGAAAGCTCACCACGAATCTTCAGCGGGCCCTGGCCCCGAGCCACCCGGGAGCGCAGGAAACCCTCGGCGAAACGGCTGTCCGACTGCAGCCCCTGCTCGGCCAGGGCCTCCAGGCAGTCGCCGATGTCGGCCGCGTCGTGACCTTTCACGGCCAGGCGCTCCATCAGCTCGGCGCGGGAGTACTCGCGCCGGGCCAGCAGGCGAATGGCGTCCTCCCTGGGGGAGCTCTCGCGATCGGTAGCCGGCTGCCCCAGCATGGCTTAGAGCAGGCTGCCATCGCCGGCGTCATCGGCCAGCTCGGCGGCGGCCTCCTTCTCCCGGGGCTCTACCGTGGCCAGCAGCTGGCCGCGGATCTGGCTTTCGATCTCCTCCATCACCGCCGGGTTGTCCTCGAGGAACTGGGCGGCATTGGCCTTGCCCTGGCCGATCTTGTTGCCCTTGTAGCTGTACCAGGCACCGGCCTTGTCGACCAGGTTGCACTGCACGCCCAGGTCGACCACTTCGCCGGCGTGATAGATGCCCTTGCCGTAGAGGATCTGGAACTCGGCCTGACGAAACGGCGGCGCCACCTTGTTCTTGACCACCTTGACCCGGGTCTCGTTGCCGGTCACCTCATCGCCCGACTTGACCGAGCCGGTGCGGCGAATGTCCAGGCGCACGCTGGCGTAGAACTTGAGCGCGTTGCCGCCGGTGGTGGTCTCCGGCGAGCCGAACATCACGCCGATCTTCATGCGGATCTGGTTGATGAACACCACCATGCAGTTGGCGTTCTTGATGTTGCCGGTGATCTTGCGCAGCGCCTGGGACATCAGGCGAGCCTGCAGGCCGACGTGGGAGTCGCCCATTTCACCCTCGATCTCGGCCCGCGGGGTCAGCGCGGCCACGGAGTCGATGACGATCACGTCGACACCGCCGGAGCGCACCAGCATGTCGCAGATCTCCAGCGCCTGCTCGCCGGTGTCCGGCTGCGAGACCAGCAGGTCGTCGAGGTTGACGCCGAGCTTCTCGGCATAGCTGGGGTCGAGCGCGTGCTCGGCATCGATGAAGGCGCAGGTCTTGCCCTGCTTCTGGGCCTGGGCGATCACCGAGAGAG
>SKVX01000074.1 GCA_007129225.1 Halomonas sp. | reverse complement strand
TCCAACCGAACGGGGACCGCGAGCCATGAGTTCACCTGCCATCCAATCCGCGCTGGCCCAGATGCAGAGTCTGGCGACACAGGCCGGCGGACAGGCTGCCAAGGGGCAGCAGGTCTCGACCCTGGTGGGGCAGGGCGGCTTCGCCGGTGAGCTGCAATCCTCCATTCAGCGCATCAACCGCCTGCAGCAAGCGTCCAGCGCCAAGGCGATGGCATTCCAGGCCGGGGATCCCAACGTGGAGCTGAACGACGTCATGGTCGACATGCAGAAGGCCAGCGTGGCCTTCCAGATGGGGCTGCAGGTGAGAAACCGGCTGGTTTCCGCCTACCGTGACGTCATGAACATGCAGGTCTGATCCTCTCACCTTATTAACTTCAGACCTTCAGGCTGATCAGTCGGCCCTGCAATTCCTCCAGGCGCTCGGCAATGGCCAGGACCTCTTCGGAGGGGATCTGGCGCAAAACGTCGCCGGTCTCCCGATCCACGATCCGCGTCACCACCCGAGACGGCATCTCGTTGAGCTCGAATTCCACGCCATGCTGGCGCAGCACTTCATTGATCCGCTGAATCGGCTCGACCAGGTCCGCCTGGGCGGGGGTATGGCCGTGGCTCTCTGCCTGGCTCAGCATGGTTCCGGCTGTGGGAAGCGAAGCTAGTACGGTTTCCTTGCGCTGCCGCGGAGTCAGGTCATGCAGCGCCGAGGCGCTCAAGCTGTTGGTGGCATCGGTAAGCGGTGAAGACATGGTCTGTTTTCCTTGTTTGCGCCCTTGGCAAGCACTCGACAACCCATCGAGCCATGGGCCGGTTCTCCGGCTCAGCACGATGGATCGTCAGTGCACCCCCCGAAGCCGGCGGACGAGCCGGCCTCCCCATTTTTGCGTGTGCACTCTTTCTATCGGCACACTTGAGCGGAAACTTTAGTAACAATGTTACCGGTCGTTTCCGGGGGGTGGTCACGCCGCCGAGCAGGACAACCTGCGCGGTGCCCCTCCGTCTGCCGTCTGAGCCTCGCTTTCCCAGACATTTCCGGCCGTTAACGCTTCGCCGACCTTGAAGCGGGCGATCAGTCGCGTCATGTCGATAGCCTGCTCATCCAGCGATTGGCTTGCCGCTGCCACCTGTTCGACCAGGGTGGCGTTGTCCTGGGTCATCTCCTCGAGCTGCCCGATTGCCTGGTTGATCTGCTCGATGCCGGCCGACTGTTCGGTTGCCGCTGTGGACATCTGGGTGATGAGATTGGCGACCTGCCCGACCCCCTGGGCGATCGTCTCCAGGGTTTCGCTGGTGGCGTTGACCAGCTTCTCACCTTCGTCGATGCAGGCCACATTGATACCGACCACCCGACGTATCTGCTCGGCTTCCTCGGCGCTACGACTGGCCAGCTTGCGCACCTCCGAGGCGACAACGGCGAAGCCGCGGCCATGCTCGCCTGCCCTGGCCGCCTCCACCGACGCATTCAGGGCCAGCAGGTTGGTCTGGAAGGCGATGCTGTCGATGGCTTCGACGATGCGGGTGACCTCTCGGTTGGCCTCATGAATCTGGCGCATGGCGCCGCGGGCACTGCTGGCCACGCTGCTGCCCTTGTCGGCCTGGCTGGCCGCTTCCCGGGAGAGCGCCTCGGCCTGCCGGGCATTGTCGGCGGTCTGGCGCACGCTGGCCGTCATCTGCTCCATGCTGGAAGCGGTCTCGACCAGGGAGGAGGACTGCTCTTCGGTGCGCTGGGCGAGGTCACGGTTGCCTTCGTTGATCTGGCCGCTGGCCACGCCGACGGACAAGGCGCCCTGCTTGATATTGGAGACCAGCAGCTCGGAATCGGCGGTGGAGGCATTGAAGGCGCGATAGAGATGGGCCAGCTCGTCCTGGCCAGGGGTATCCAGCCGCAGGGTGAGGTCTCCGCTGCTGCGCTGGATCGCTGCCAGTGTGGCACGGAGCGGCAGGACGATGCTGCGCACGGTCACGGCGGCAAGCAGCAGCGCCATTATACCGGCAATGGCCGCCACCCCGAGATGTCCGATCAGGTCGCCCCTGGCTTCCGCCCTGAGTCGCGAGGCCGTCGCCAGGACGTCTTCCGCCACAGCGTCCTCCACCCCCTTCAGGCGGTCGATCCTGTCGGTCTGCCACTCGAACCACTGCTGGGCATCGATGCCATAACCCCCTGCCGTTCCCCGTTCGATGGCGACGCTGCGCAGCGTCGCCAGCCGCTCGGCTTCGGGGGTCTCGTTCAATGCCTGGAATAAGTGATGAATCTCGGGAGTCGACAGGGTGGTGAAGGCCTCCTCAAAGGCGGCCTGCTTGCCCAGCAGAGTCAGCAACTGCTGGTAGCCTGTCGGCGTCATGCTGTCGGAGCCGAAGGCTCCGGCGAGCATGGCTCGCTCGATACCGGCTAGCTCCTTGGTCTGCAAGAGGTTGTAGTAGGCCGCCATGCGGCTGGTCACGCTGCCTTCCTCCTTGGCCAGTGTCATGCGTCCAATGATGGTGACCAGGGCGCTGTTGATTCCGGTGTAATGGGCGACCGCCTCGCCGCCGGTGACTGCCTGCTGGTCGACACGCTCACGCAGGGCCGGGGTCTGTTGCAGCCGGGCAATGGTCGTCTCGATGCGCTCGGCAAGCACCGGGTCCAGGGCGACCAGGTCGACGTTGTCGAGATAGCGCAGGAAGGCATCGTGCTGACGGTCCGTGTCTCGGCGTTGATCGGGCAGCGTATCGCGAAAATTGTCGCCCTCGCTGGCCAGGAATCCGGCGGTCATTCCCCGTTCCCGTTGCAGCTCATGGATCAGGTTGCCCGCCCGTTGGGACAGGCGCGTCATCTCCTCCAGATCGGCCATGTCGGCCGTTATCTGCTGGCGCTCCAAGGCGCCGGAGGCGGCAAACCAGGCCATGGCCAGTAGCGGTAGTGAGAGTGCGAGAAAGAATTTCCAGCCCATGTCGATGCGGTGAAGCAGTCGGTTCATCGTAGGCCTTCCTTTGCGGGTGAGAGATGTTTCGTGGGCAGGTTGGTGTCGGGTAATGCTCACGTTGCGCTGAGGTATCGGCGGCGGGGAGTGCCGGCTTTAGCGGATTGGAAGGGGATCGGCTGGGATATTGATGTGGGTCATGAATGGATCGATTTGAAGGGTCTTGCCCGGAAAAACGGGAGCTGGGTACTGTCGCCACATGGCCCCGTTGACGCTCAGTTAATCGTTGCGACTAGTTATGTAATACGGGATCATCGAACATGGTGTTAAGAATAATCAGGATTGATCTTGGTCCCGTATCGTTTTTCTGCAGCTCAGGGCATGTCAAGCCTGGTACCGGAAGAGTGGTACTGGACTAAGTGGGCACCGGAAGAAAAGTACTGGAAGGCAGAAGGGTACTGGAAGGAAGGTGCGGGAAGCAGAGTCCCGTAGGAATCGTCCCGTCAGTGAGGCGTCATGAATCACGAGCTTCCCATCGAGCGCATCATGCAGACCGGTCTGCTGACCTGCGAGTCCGATACGCCGCTATGCATCGCCGCCCAGCGCATGGCAGAGCGTCAATGCAGTTCGATCGTGGTGACCCGTGAGGGCAAGGCGCGGGGGATCTGGACCGAGCATGACGCCCTGGCAGTGAATTTCGCCGATCCGGAGGCGGGGCGAATCCGGATCGGCGAGGTCATGAGTCAGCCAGTGGCGAGCCTGCACCTGGAGACGCCGATCAGCGAGGCCGCACTGCGTTTCAGTGCCGAAGGCCGACGCCATTTCGTCGTGGTCGACGGTGATGGCCTGCCAAAGGGTATCCTCACCCAGACCGACATGGCCATGAACCAGGGTATCGAGCCCTACCTGCGTCTGCGGGAGGTTTGTGCCGCCATGCGCCAGCGTGCGCTGGTGCTCCAGGGGACGCAGCTGTTGGCCGAGGCGGCCCGGTCGATGCGCCTCTCCAGCTGCGATGCCGTGGTGGTGAAGTGCAGCGAGCAGGAGCTGGGCATCCTCACCGAACGCGACATGGTGCGCTTCGTCGCCCATCACCCCGGCAACACCCCCATTACCGAGCTGGCCAGCCGTCCTCTGCTCACCGTGCACCAGAACGAACCCCTGATCACCGCCCGGGACAGGCTGCTGGAGCAGCGAGTGCGCCACCTGGCGGTGCTGGACGAAGGGAACAATGTGGTAGGTCTGATCGGCTTTCGCGACATGCTGGCCGGGGCCGAACAGCACTACATGCAGGACCTGCGGGACGCCCTGGAAGAGCGCGATCGAGCCCTTGCCCGGTCCCATGAAAACCTGCAGCTGGCCGAGCGGGTCATCGAATCCTCGCTGGAAGGGATCATCGTGACGGACCCGAGCAACCGCATCGAGTTCGTCAATCCCGCCTTTACCCACATGACCGGCTATGCGGCAGAGGAGGTCATCGGCAAGACCCCCGAGGTCCTCTCCTCCGGACGTCATGACGCCGCCTATTACCGGCAGATGTGGGAGGCGCTGAAGAATCACGGGTACTGGCGGGGCGAGATTTGGAACCGTCGCAAGAGCGGTGAACTCTACCTTGAGCTGCTGACCATCACCGCCATCACGGGCGAAAAAGGCGAGGTGACGCACTACGCGGCGCTGTTCAACGACATCACGCACATTCGTGAAAATGAAGAGCGGATTCGCAGGCTGGCCTACTACGACCCATTGACCGCGCTGCCCAACCGACGCCTGCTGGAGGACCGGTTGCAGCTGGCGATTCGGCATGCGCACCGCAACAAGAGTCGGCTGGCGGTGGTCTTCGTCGATCTGGACCACTTCAAGCAGATCAACGACACCATGGGCCATGCGGTGGGGGACGAGCTGCTGGTGATGGTCGCCGATCGGCTGCAGAGTCGACTGCGTGAGGACGATACCCTGGCGCGACTGGGGGGCGACGAATTCCTGATCCTGCTGCCTGACCTGGAAGAGGTCGAGGAGGTGACCCGGGTGGCCCGGCGGCTGGTCGAC